>JBECKZ010000029.1:0-19601 GCA_040235555.1 Thiohalomonadales bacterium
ATTGTAATGTGCCACTGATCGGCGACTTTCACTTCAATGGCCACAAGCTGCTTACAGATAACCCCGCGTGTGCCGAGGCACTGGATAAATACCGGATCAATCCCGGTAACGTGGGTCGTGGGAAGAAACGGGATGATCAATTTTCCACCCTGATCGAATTTGCCGTGCGTTATAACAAGCCGGTGCGCATTGGTGTGAACTGGGGTAGTCTGGATCAGACCGTGCTCGCACGTCTGATGGATGAAAATGCACAGCGCAGTGATCCGCTGGATTCCCAGCACATCATGTATGATGCCATGATCACCTCTGCACTGGAGAGTGCCAGTCAGGCCGAAGCACTGGGCCTGGCGCATAACAAGATCATTCTCTCGGTGAAAATGAGCGGTGTGCAGGACCTGATCAATGTCTACCTACGCCTGGCACAACAATGCGACCACCCCCTCCACCTGGGTCTGACCGAGGCCGGGATGGGAAGCAAGGGTATCGTCGCCTCCACTGCGGCACTGGCTGTGTTACTGCAACAGGGTATCGGCGATACCATTCGCATCTCGCTGACGCCGGAACCCGGCGGTGATCGCACTCAGGAAGTGATTGTGGCCCAGGAGATCCTGCAGTCCATGGGTCTGCGTTCGTTCACGCCCCAGGTGATCGCCTGCCCTGGTTGCGGTCGAACCTCCAGTACCTACTTCCAGCAGCTGGCACGGGATATCCAGACCTATCTGCGTCACAACATGCCAAACTGGCGCAAACAATATCAGGGCGTGGAAAACATGACGGTGGCAGTGATGGGTTGTGTGGTTAACGGTCCTGGCGAGAGCAAACACGCCAACATCGGTATCAGCCTGCCCGGTACCGGCGAGAAACCGGTGGCACCGGTGTACGAAGACGGCGAAAAGACAGTCACGCTCAAGGGCGACAACATCGCGCAGGAGTTTCAAACCATTGTCGAGCGGTATATCGAACGCCACTACGGCGCATAACGAAAATTGCTTTTAGTTATTGCTCATACTCGTCACGCTCTGATACAGAATATTATGATAGTCGCGAATGTGCTGAACGTAACTGACCGATTCACGGCCGCGCGCATATCCGTGTTGTAGTGTCTTGTAATATTTTTTATTGCTCAACAAGGGAAATACACTCGCCAGATCACTCCAGCGATCCGGATTTTTTCCCAGCCGCTTTGCCAGCTCCTGCGCATCTTTTAAATGTCCCATGCCAATGTTGTAAGCTGCCAGGGTTAACCAGTTGCGTTCCGGATCCCGGATTGCATCGGGGATACGATCGTAGAGATTTTTATAATAGCGGGCCCCACCGAAGATACTCTGTTTCGGATCGAGGCGACTGCTCAGACCCAGTTCCCTGGCCGTATCCAGAGTCAACATCATGATACCGCGCACACCGGTCGGGCTTATCGCCTTTGACCGCCAATGTGACTCCTGATATGCCTGCGCCGCCAGCAATGTCCAGTCCAGGTTGTATTTAGCGGCAGCTTCTTCGAACTCATCCTGGTATTTAGGTAATACTGTATCTATCCGCTTTTTGAATTTAGCAGTATCGACGTAATCAAACTCATTGATATAACCGTAATAACGCTCCATGACAGAGTCGAGTTTGCCCTGATGCTGGAACTGTTTTAACCAGGTGGAAATCGCGGTCTGTAATGCAGTCGCATTTTTTGGCAAGAGCCAGGACAATGGTTGCGGTTTGGTCAGGTTAAATCGCACGCGCAACTCCGGATAGTAGCGACGATTGATTGCCATGATATTGGAATCTGCGATGGTGCAATCCAGCTTTTTCAGCCAGACCTGTTCCAACAGAGTTTCGGTATCATCATCGGAAACCTGCCAATCGAGTGTATGGTGATCATCCTGCAGTCTCTGCAGATGCTCGGCATAACTGGTATCGGAAGGTACCTTGAGGCTGACACCATCCAGATCCGCCACTGAATTGGGCCGTTTTCCCCCGGAACGACAAACCAGTTGCTGTTGTACTTCCTCATAAATTGGACCAAACAGAAATCGCTGTTTACGATCAGGCGTGCGAGTCAGCCCGGCAGCCGCAATATCCGCCTCACCGTTTTCCACCGCAGCCAGTACCTCACTCACGCTATCTTTCACGACATAACGCACTGTGACACCGAGATGTTTGGCAAAAGCCTGAGTCAGATCGTACTCCGGTCCTACTGCCTCATCATGCCATTCGTAATACGTCGTCGGTGCGTTGCGGGTAGCGACTACCAGTTGCCGGGACATCAGGATCGTTTTAAGCGATCCTGTATGCCCTATTTCCTGCTGACAGCCAAATAGCACACCAGTGGCAAGCAACAGACTAAGCGGGTTGAGTGATTGTCCAAAAGCTTTCGACATCCCCTTATATATACTACTGATAGCGCTGCAACCACAAGCCGCCCCACTGATAAATACTCATTCCGAACAGGATCAATCCTGCGCCCAGCCAAGCACTGACACCTACCACTTCGTGATTAAACAAACTGCCGAACCACAGGGCCAGCACCGGGGTCAGTAAAGTCAGCAAGGCAACTTGTGATGCCGGCATGTGTTTAAGGATGTAAAAATACAAACTAAAACCGATACCTGTAGCAATCACCCCGAGATAAATAATCGACCAGAGTGCCTGCATCGGTAGCTGTTGTGGCCAATGCCCGTCCTGAATCATCCAGGTCAAGAGATACAATGGTGTCGCTACCAACAATCCGCCACTGGTGACACTCAGGGCCGGTAGATCCCCATGCAGGCGTTTGACCAACACACCACTGATCGTATGCAACAACACACCCAGCAAGACGGCAACAATCCCCAGCATGACGGTATGCCCAAGACTGAAACTGCGGTGAAAGATCAGCACCAGGCCAAACATCCCCAGGATGATACCCAATAAGCGCAAGGGGGTGAATCCGCGCTCCTCCAGGATAAACCAGGCAAAGACACCCGTCAGGATCGGCGTCAAGCCAAAGATCACCGAGATATAACCGGAGGCAATAAACTGGGCGCCCCAGTACACACAAATCATCGCACCATAGATTCCCAGCCCTGCGGCCAGATAGGTCTTGATGGCTGCTGTGTGCAAAGGCACCGCCACTCGCCTGATACGCGCCATCAACAAAATCAGTGTTGTGCCAATCAACATACGCGCGGTCACTCCGAACAGAAAGCCAGGACCTTCACCACTCCATTTCACAGCCAGCGGTGTCGTCGACCAGATAAGTACCACAATCACAAATCCCAACAGCACCGGATAGCGTGCCTGCATTGTTGTTCTCCTTATTATTCGCCCCATAACGAAAAAGGCCGCAGTGTTTGCTGCGGCCTTCAGGAAATCTATTTCTTAAAACGTCTAGTCAATCATCGATTTCGAGACACGCAGCCGGCAACACACATCCAGCGGATATGTGGTAGCACGCGTACCTTGGCAAATTGATTAAACATGTCTCGAGTGTGACGGTGGGATGTGCGACTGTCAACAATATTTTTGTTTCAGTCTTCAATCAGTGAAGCATGCAGATAAAAGTATTGCCATGGCACACCGGTATCGTCCTGTAATTGCGACAGCAAGCTGTCGGTTGGGATCGATTCCTTGGGATAGACATTCACGATGCTGATAAATTGCCGGGCGCAGGCACCAGCATCATACCAGCGCCACTTGCATACCGATTCACTGTGCTGGCAATGCGGACACTGCAACTTCCCTGCATCCGCATGATAGTGCATTACCCACTCCCGCATACGGCGTTGGCAATGTGGACAGGCTGGCTTTGCATTGTTTCGATCCACCAGCCAGCGGGGCTGTGCCTGGATCGGGCTGAGCTGGATAAAGACAAATTCTTGCCAATCAATATTGCTGGCATCGTGCGGCTGGAATTCAATACTGGGCGCGCAACCCATGAAACTGAATAACTGTAAAAAGGCATCACCAATGTAAAACCGATCTAGCGCCTGTGCACCAATTGGCTTTCCCAGCATGCCACCACGCTGCAATCTAGCCACGAAATCCGCTTGCGATGACGGTATCCACGTCAAGTCGCTCGGACACAGGACCAGTTGTCGAAAGGATTCTTGCATGCGTTCCCTGAATTTTTGTTGGAAAGAATCGGGCAGAGCTTAACATGCGACCGGTGAGCTCAGGTACAATACGCTTCTTTGTCATTGCCAGTGTAGGAGCCCACTATGTCTGATATCGAATTGAGTAAAGAAGAGCAGATCCTGCGCATGGTCAAAAAAGTGCTCACCGATGTGGCCAAGGATACCCATGTCAAACCCGGTCTGCGCCACCCCCTGAGTGACAATACGATCCTGGGGATTCGTGAGTGTCTCACCCTGATCACGGCACGGGAACTGGAGCTGGCCAAGGAGGCCGGACGGGAAAGCAAAATGCGTCCACGCTTCATCGATGAGCCCCAGCAGACGGAGGTGGTCGTCTCCATCGACTCGCTCAAACGTCCCGACAAGGAGCCGAAGGACTGACTTCACCGATCAGCCCAGATATCCCCACCCTCTGTGCAACTCTGCACGCGATCCTGCGTGATCATCCACAGGGGCTCAGTGAATTCGAACTGCTTAATCTGCTTCGTGAACAATTAGCTCCCTTTCAGACGGATCGCAGTGATCCACTCAACCTGTTTCAACAACATTTTCTGCTGTTTCATGGCCTTTACCGCCTACAGGAAGATTTGCTGACACGGCAAACCGGTATGCTGGAGATCGGCGCACTGCAGATCATCCTGCGTGCCTATCAACCCGGTCCTGCTGCACAAATGACCCTGCCTGACCCATTACGCCGCTATTACCTGGATTTGTCACATCTGGCTGACACTAGCAGCGAGGAAGTCGAAGCGATGCTAGACACCTTCTGGTCGTATATGACGCGACACGACCGGCGCGCAGAGGCGTTGCAGGTCCTGGAGCTCAGTGACCCGGTGGATGACCGCACTATCCGACGTCGCTACCGCGAACTGGTGATGCGTCACCATCCCGATCGTGGCGGGGAAACAGCTCGACTACAGTTATTGAATTCAGCTCTGACCGCCCTTTTGCCAAATAAGTAACAATTTACTGGCGAATCAATAGCCTTAGAATTATAATGTGATTTAATTATGTGAACCAGTGCCGATAAAGTTGTGGATAATCCGCCGCTGCCTTCGCGAATTTCATCCCGAATTCACATCTTTGGTGCGTAAACGTGGATTTATACAGCCTACGCAGTCGATATGCCATGATCAGCCTCATCCTGGGACTGCTGGTTCTGCTAGCGGCGATTTCTGCGCATTATCTGATTACACACACCCGGGAAGAATCCGCTTCCCATATTAATAACCGCCAGCACCTGCTGGCACAGAGTCGGGAAATCCGCAACATCGTCTGGCAAGCACGGGAAGCCATCGGCCAGTTTCTGATTGACCCCGACCGCCAGGAAAATCAGGCGCTCATCCACCAGACCATTACAGCGGCAATCGCCAGTACCGACAACTTGCTGGCAATGCAGGATCGACTCAGTATCAAGCAGCTTGCTCACATTGAGCATGTCGCAATGCTAAACCACCAATTACAGGATGCAGCCCGGCAACTGATCAAGATCCGGCTTGATACCCGTTTGCAATTTCCCAGCCTGGTAATGGCACGGGATGAAATGCTGCCGCAACAGCAAACAGTATTTGATGCCTTTACTTCTGCCTTGAAGGAAACCGCTGAACAGTATCCCCAGGACCACTGGCAATTCCAGTTATATCAATTGCTGGTACATGCACGTTATCGCTGGTCGACCATTATTTCCGATGTGCGCATGCTGATTGCGAGTCGTCTTGGTTCCTATGGCATGAATACCATGACGACACAGGAAAAGGACATTGAACTGTATATCGCCGATTTCAAGGTCGTCATGAACAAACTCAAAGCCCTGCAATCCGACAACCGTATGGGTTTTAATACCAGCATTGCCATCGATGAAATTATGAAGCAATCCACGGAATGGTACGCCGGTTACAAAAAACTGATCGATATTCACAATTCAGATAAATGGCGTAATGATGTCATACAATTACATCAAAGCATCAATCCATTGCTGGAAAATATCTGGCGTGAATTATTGACCTTCGATGCCACGCTGGAACAAAACGCTGAAGATGACATTAATATGCTGGGCAGTCTTGCCCAGCAACAGGGGCACATGATTTGGGTCATCGGTCTCATCGGTCTGATATTTATCGTGCTGGGTTATATCGGATTTGATCGCGCCGTACTCAAGCCCATGTTTAAACTGGCCAATGCCTTCTTGCAGGAAGCGCGTAGTGGCAATACGGCTGAATTGCCAAAACCCACGTCGACAGAAACCCGCAACCTGATTCACGCCTTTGCAAACATGCGCGAACAGATCCATACCCGTCAGGAAGCACTCGAACACCAGGCGGAGCACGACACCCTGACCGGGCTGGCAAATCGTAATCTGCTATATCGGCAACTTAGCCAGATGATCGGCAAGAATAAACGACATACCGACAATATCTGTCTTATCATGCTCGACCTGGATCGCTTCAAGGAGGCTAACGATGCCCTAGGACATCACATCGGCGATCAATTGCTAATCGAAGTCGGCAAGCGTCTGCGTGATGAGCTACGCGGCAACGACCTGGTTGCCCGACTTGGTGGAGATGAATTTGCTGTCTTGCTCAGCGGTTCAGGAGAAACCGAAGCCAAAAATGTTTGCAAGAAAATACTCAAGGCTTTCGAGAACGCATTTGATATCCAGGGTCAGCAGTTATTTGTTGGCGCCAGCCTCGGTATTGCAGTCCATCCCCAGCACGGCCAGGATGCCGAGACCATGATGAAACGTGCCGATATTGCCATGTATGTAGCCAAGCGCAACCGCCTGGGTTATGCCTTTTACGAAGCCACGGCGGACAATTACGACACCCGCTATCTGTCACTGGCCAATGATTTACGCAATGCCCTCAATGAAGATATGCTGACTCTCGCCTATCAGCTCAAATATGACATTGCCATCAACCAGCCTGTCGGCGTTGAAGCCTTGCTGCGCTGGCATCACCCTGACCTCGGTGATATCCCACCCACCAATATCGTGCCGCTGGCCGAACAGCTGGGGATTGTCAATCGACTCACATCCTGGGTCATGAAAGAAGCATTGGCGCAATGCGCGAAATGGCGCGAGCAAGGGATCTTCATTTCCGTGGCCATCAACCTGTCCGTCTACGACTTGCTGACGACCGATCTTATCGACCAGATTAGCGACCTGTTGGAAGAGTATCAGGTCCCGGCCAGTTATCTTGTCATTGAAGTAACGGAAAATGCCATGCTCATCGACCCGGCTAATGCAATCAGTATTCTGCAGCAGCTCGATAGAATGGGTATGCGGATCGCCATCGATGATTTCGGGGCAGGATTCTCGTCCCTTGGTTATCTCAAAAAGCTGCCTGTCGATGAACTCAAAATCTACAAATCCTTCGTGGTGGACATGATCACCAATGAAAACGACGCCATGATCGTGCGCTCCACTATCGACCTGGCCCATAACCTTGGCCTCAAGGTCGTCGCGGAGGGCGTCGAGGATGAAGAAATTTATGAACTGCTCCGGATCCTACGCTGTGATACAGCTCAAGGATTTTATCTCTCTGAACCCGCCACCGCGGCGACAATTACCAAACAGATTGAGTCATTTCAGCAACAAGCCTCCCAACCAGTCAGAATAGGCTAACAGGACGACAATGGGGATATCCCCGTGCATAGCGGGCCTGGGTTATAATAATGGCTGGCTTGTTTAACCGGACGACAGTTACATATGGAAGAAGAAGAGCGGATCGCCATTATGCAGCGACTGGAAGAGCTGCGCGTGGAACACCGTGATCTGGACGATATCATTCAGCGTCTGGCCATGGACCCGCTGGTGGATCAGCTGCAGTTACGACGCATGAAAAAACGTAAGTTAAATCTAAAAGATATGATTAGTCGTCTGGAAAGTAAATTGATTCCGGATATCGAAGCCTGATTACTCATATGGTATCGCACTGAAGTTCCAGGATAACTAGTGGTCCTCGCATGCCCGCATCATCTCCCACTCCTCCGAATGTTCTCTTGCTGATCGCGACAGGTTGCGCTATCTGTCCAGTAGTGCACAAGCTGCTTGCACAACTGAAAGACGAGGACAAGATTGCCCACTTCGACGTGATCAATATCTCGCAACAACCACAACTGGCAAATGAATATGGCGTACGCTCCGTCCCCTGGTTTCGTATTGGTGAACTGGAATTCCAGGGCATGCACAGCGCAGCTGAGCTGGAATACTGGGTCAACCATGCCCTGAGCGATGAGGGCGTTGCAAGATACCTGAGCGAGGAACTGGAGGCCGGGCATCTGCCTGCCATTGAACAATTAATCCGGCGTCATCCCGACTGGTTACGAATCAGCTTGCACATCATTTCGGATATGCAGTCCCCGATTCAGGCCCGTATCGGCCTGGGTGCGGTATTCGAAGGTTTACAGGGCGATCCCCTGCTGCGCACGGTCGTGCCGGCACTAGCCAAACTGAGCCAACATGCAGATCCGCGGGTACGTGGCGACGCCTGTTATTATCTTGGCCTCAGTGGTGCAGCAGATGCGAGACCGGCACTGACAGCTTGTGCACAGGATCCCGATCCAGAAGTACGCGAGATTGCCAGCGAAGCATTGGCATCTCTGCCTAACTAACGCGACGGCTTGTCCACCTGCAGCAATACCTGTTGCAACGCTGTTTCATCAATGGGAAACGTCAACGTGGCGAATACCGGATGTTGACTGGTCAAACGTTGTAACTGGTGTGCAAATTCCTGTTCGTAGAAAACGATCACATCACACGCCGGCATGCGTTGCACAACGGACATGAGCGACTCCAGGCTGCTGGTACGGTCGCGAAAATCTGACTGGAAATTAAACTCGGCGACGATAACCCGGGGTGCGATCTTCTTCAGTGTACGAATGGCATTGCGCACGCTGGTCTCGATGTGGACAGTAAATCCCAGCGATTCGTAGAGCGGGGTAAAATTGGGATAGCCACCCAATTCAATGACGGCAAGTAGGTCTTTAGCCATGCAGGTGATCCAGTCTGTGTCGAATAAGAAATGTCGGGTATAATAAAATATTTGATAGAGAAAAATCACGTTTCAACCATCAGGTATCACACCATGCCTTACTACGTATTTCGCATCCAGGCCGGCCCTACCGCCATCGTCAAGCAACTCGAATTGCTCAAGGAATTTGAGGTTTACAAGGATGCCCAGAATTTTGCCAAACAAACCCGTGCTGAACAAACGGATGACAGCCAGATCAAGGTCATGTTTGCCGACAACCAACTCCAGGCCGAGGAACAGTTAATGGAAAAACGGGAAAAACCCATCCTGCGCGAGTGGGAAAAATAAGCGGGCTGGCATGGAAGAAAAAGAATATCGAAGTTTCTATCACGCCATCAACCAGGAACGTTGCGTCTTTGAAAAGTCCATCCTGTCACGACGCTCCAATTGTCACCATGCCCACCGATTTAATCTGGCCGATCGCGAAGGTGTCGCCTGTCAGCATCCGGAAGCTGCATTACAATGCAGAACAACACTTAGTCACATGCGCGATAAGGCATTATTCGCGCTTAAGCTAACCCGAATCGATGGTCCCCTGCCCCATGCCAAGGAGATCAAGGTACAGACCGGCGGACTGTATGGACTTCAGCAAATCCTCGGCAATGGTGACATCACACAACCGATTGCAGACATTACCGCCTTGATTCAGACCGCCCTGGACCGGTATGGCGCAATCGACGCCTTACCCTATGAGGAAATTGCACGCGGTATTGTCCAGTTCGAGGGACGAACACGCAGTAGAAAATAAAACGATGGGAAATTAGGGATTAACGTGCCAATCGTAAGAACAATCCAGATGCTGGCGTACTTCAAGTAATCCTGCCAGACCATTCTCCACGATCACCTGCAAAGGGGCCCGATCCTGAAAACGCTTGTTGGTTTGCTGCAGCCACAAGACACCCATGGGCGGATTATGTGGGTAGGTGGTACGCAAGGCATCGGCAATACCAATGATATGCTCAACTCGCTCAAACACCGCTGAATCATCCGGGAACGGTGTATTTTCCCGATACCGGCGCAAAGCGCGCACCGGGACACCTTTAGGGATAGCCAGCACATCCATGATCGCATTACCATTGAGGCCCCAGCCGTCGAGAATTGCCATGATCGTGCGGGTCAGTGACACACACTCATCGTGGTTCATGTTTTGAAATGCAGTGGCCATTGCGCTAAAACCTGTCGTGAATTCCAACAAGTCTATATGTTAAAGTGCTAATATACAAACCGCCACTTTAGTACAACCGTGTTAATTTTCTAAATAACTGATTTGAAAGAAGCAAACCATGTCATCACGTTATCCTGTTACCGACGTCAACACCCTGGCCCCCGGCAAGATGCAGTGTTTCGATGTCAACGGCAAAAAAATAATTCTCATAAATGTAGCAGGTGAATTTTTTGCGACAGATGAAATGTGCAGCCATGAAGAGTTCCCACTCTGGTATGGCGCACTCAAGGGACACCTGATCGAATGCTCCCTGCATGGTAGTTGCTTTGATATCCGCACCGGCCAACCCACGGAAGAACCCGCTACCGATCCCATCAGAACATATCAAACAGAAGTCGTGGATGATACGGTATACGTATTAATGGACTAATAAATTCAAGCACAACAAAAATTTGATATACGGCATCACATAATCAAAGTTCATCTGTCGCCTTGTTGTTGCAGTGATTGCTGGTTTTGTTAATAAACCATTCCCATTCTCACTATCGTTCAGGACGACCTGCTGAGTAAACAGCTTCTGTTACTCAGGTTCATTCTGTATGGCTTCACGCAGTTTCTTATAATGTAACTTGTCGATCCGAATTTCCTAATCCTGATAACAGGCATCTTCACACTTCCCCCGCGGCACCGAAACGCCTACATATAGACAGGACTTTTTATTCGTGACAATCACATATCTTTACACAATTATTATTACCGGGTTATACAATTTGATGAGAGTCAACGTTAGCCACTTATGGCAATATACCGTCAGGGAATGAATTGTTAACACGAGTTTGGGAAATCGAAACTTGAAATTGATGATCTCAGGTACTGAAAAAATAATGATGTGTTATCAAGAACCCTGTCGTCTCAATTCATCCTGTTCATCGCCCTTAAATCAGCATTGAGCGGCGAATAAACCGTTATGGACCCCATCGAATTTGAACAACAACTGGCCAGTCACCGACAAAAATTTGAATTGCTGTCTCCATTAGGTGAATCATGCTGCCATATCCGATTTACCGGACCGTTTCAAGGCAAGTTGGTACTGTGGGATGCATATCTGCAAACCCTGTCCTATTATGTAAGAAATCAGCCTTCACCGCTTGAGTCCGCACGTCAATTTATCGAAGTGGATGATGTATCAGAACTTGGCAGGCTCATCCGGATAGGCCTGAATGTGTCGATTATTGATGAACCGGTAATTCTGAAATCACTCATCATGATCAGGCAATATAAGCGTCTGGCTCCTGGCAGACACGAATATGGTGAAGTATTGCGTTTTCCAAAGTAGGTTATGACCCGATTAGTCAGTATTTCCCGCGCCGCAAAACTGGTTGGCGTCTCACGTGGTAATCTCCAGCGCCGAATACAGGATGGTGAACTGGAAAGTTTCGAAGGCCAGTTACGTCTAAGCGATTTGGCTGAGGCCTTTCCCAATGCCAGCCTGGAAGACAACAGCATGCTGGAAAAGCTCGAACGCATTATTGAGCGAGCTGCCATCAAGGCCCGCAATCGTACCCCGACGATGCCCCCGGACATGGAAACTCTGGCGGCCCGGGTTAATCTACTCACTGAAGATCTGGTCGAGGCCAAACTGGAAATCAGTATCTTCTATAATATTATTGATAAGCTCAAGGCCCGGTTAAACACCCTGTCGCGTGAGCAACCGCAAATTTCCGACAACCTGCGCGATCTCCAGTCCTGGCTGATACAGGAAATAGACTCCGTGAGTGAGAAAAAAATCGAACAATTTCCGCTACTGGCCACGGACACGTTTTTGCGCCTGGTCGCGGCCCAGGTTCGTATCGAACCAACTGGGCATGAGTTTTTTGTCGAAGGCACCAATAGTATTCTGGAATCCGGTCTCAGCGCGGGTCTGGCGCTCAACTACGGTTGCAGTAATGGCAATTGCGGCAAGTGCAAAGCAAAACTATTGTCTGGGGAAATCAAGAAGATTCGTCCACATGATTATGTTCTGACCGAAAAAGACAAGTTGCAGGGTTACTTCCTCGCCTGTTCCAACACCGCGGTAACCGATATCGTCATCACTGCCGATGAGGCAGGCAGCGAACAGGATATTCCCACGCAGAGTTTCCAGGCACGCGTTCGCAAACTGGAAAATCCCATCCCTGATCTGTGCTTGCTGAATATCAAGACGCCACGCACCCAGCGACTGCGTTTTCTCGCTGGACAAAAAGTCAAGCTGGAGATCCCGGGTGTAGGCTCGTACGTTGCGCACGTAGCCAGTTGTCCCTGTGAAGATATGCATCTGCAGTTCCACATTCATCGTGACAACACAAACCCGTTCAGCGAATTCGTCTTTTCCCAGCTCAAACCCAACGACGTCATCAACATTGAGGGACCCACCGGGCATTTCGTACTACATGAAGATGAAACCAGTCCGTTTGTCTTTATTGCCTTTGGCGAGGGTTTTGCACCGATCAAAAGCCTGATTGAACATGCCATGACACTGGATGTCACCGAACACATAGATCTGTACTGGGCCGTTGCTCACAAAGACGAACTCTATATGCATAACCACTGCCGGGCCTGGTCGGACGCATTTGAGCGATTCACGTATACACCCGTCATCAACAATGCATCAGAACCGGTATTGAGCGGAAATGTACTGCAGGCAATCCAGAAGGAGCACCCGCAACTGGCGCCGTACCATTTCTATATCGCGGGTTCTGCTGGTGAAATTGCTGCAACGCAAGCTGCCCTGCAGCAACAGGGGGTAAAGCCGGAGTGCATCTTCAGTGATGCACTGGCGTGATTACTCGCTGTCTTCCTTAATCCACTGATTCAGACCGTCGATCAGTTTCTGTGCCTGATCGACACTACTGATATTGAATTTGGATTTGGGTCGGTATGATCCTTCACGCTTCTGATAACGACGCACGGAAAATTTCACCGGGCCAAAATCATTTTTCTGCCGATCCCAGTCCTGGTATTTAAATAATATGGTCGACCATGCACCCTTGGTGAGTATCACCTTGTCCAGTTCCTTTACCAGTTGCTGGTCGTTTTCAAAATAGTTCATGGTAATTTCATCGACTGTTTCTGCCATCGTGCAATCCTGTCCCGTGTCTGGTTTAACTTGCAGGGGCGTAGCTTACCTGCACCCGCCGGAAAAATCAGCCCTCTAGCTTAAAAAGCCGTTCACGAAAAACATTACGGGCACAACCGGATTACGATTTTTATAGCCCGGCAGAGGCCAATCAGGTACCCCAGCGGGGGAAGTTATTGGCAAATTTGCTTATCCACTCACTCGCCGCTTCCTGAGCACTCAGCTTGCGGCCTTCCTGTCGTGCAACCTGTTGTTTGTAATGCTGGATATGGCAGATTTGTTCCACCATCCTGGCAATATACAAATCATCGCGATGAATGAATTCCACACCCACCAGATACTGACCCGACTTCTGTCGACAGTGGGTAACGATACCCTCGGCCTCGAAACAGGGATCCACGACATCGATGCGGATCCGGATTTGTGTGCCTGACTCAACAAAATCATCCGAGAGATACGCCAAACCACCATAACTGACATCTCTGATACGCCGCTGCTTGTGCTCAGGGAGTGAGGTGATCTCAATCTGGACCGGAATATCCGCCGGGTGCCTTATAAAAGTACGCATAACCATCATCCTTAAATTTTTCTTCCCACACCCTATAATGCATAATCCACGCCACGCAAAATTACAATGGCATATCAAACACATGGACGATACCCTACCCAAGCCCCTGCTCAGTTACCGGCACCGACGTGCCATTATTCTGTCACTGTTCCTTGCCGCCTTGTTTTATCTGGTCATTGTGATTGCCAGCGGTGCCACGGAGGCATGGCAGGCCTTTTCCCGCCCGGGTGTAACTGGCTGGATGTTACTGCTTGGTTGTTCATTTTGCAGTTACCTGTTGCGCTTTACACGCTGGCAATATTATTTGCGCCGTGCAGGCTGGCGACTGCCTCCTCGTTTGCACCTGGCTTATTACCTTGCGGGTTTTGCATTAACAACCACTCCCGGTAAAGCCGGTGAGACCATTCGCTCCGTGTTGTTGCGTCCACACGGGATTCCCTATCCAACTTCACTGGCCTGTTTCTTCAGCGAACGCCTGCTGGATGTTATCGTAGTAGCATTGCTCGCCAGCCTCACGATGGTTGCATTCACTAATCAACACGGTTTGATTATTATCGTGTTCGGGGTAACACTGGCAGTCATCCCTATCGTACATAGCCCGTTCCTGTTACGACTATTACATATCTTACAGACACGATTTCACTCTGAACGGATCAATAATGGTTTTGTTCATTTGATTCAGCTATTGCACGACGCGCGTAATTTTCTTGCGTTGCGGCCACTTTATCTTGGCCTGTTATTAGGCATGGTAGCCTGGAGTCTGCAAGGTTTCGCTTTTTACTACCTGATGCAGGTACTCGGCTTTGATGCACCATTGCCGTTGGCCATGGGGATTTATGCAATTAGCCTGCTCGCCGGCGCATTATCAATGATTCCGGGGGGAATCGGCGCTACCGAAGCAGCTATGGCCCTGTTGCTTACCGCTGCTGGTGCCAATACGCATACCGCCGTGGTCATTCCACTAATTAGTCGCTTGAGCACCTTGTGGTTTGCAGTCGGATTAGGACTCTTGGCTACCCTCTGGCTGGGTAGTCACCGAAATCTGTCGGGGAAAATGTAAAATCGAAGCGATCAGGATTAATTTTGCGCCAATCCGGCAAACTCCATACGTGCTGCCTCGACTGTTCTGGACAATTGCATATACGCCACCGCTTCATCATAGCTGTCGAATGGACCGTCGTAACCGGTGGGTGTCTGCACATACCAGTTATCCAGCAATTTTATAACGTGTTGTGAAGTTGCCATCTCGCATCGCTCCCCTTCTGAGTATGAGACACATCATTCATTGTTCGGGAAACGGACGGAATGATCAGGATCAGTTAATCGTTTCCAAACGATAAAAATTAATCCTGTAGGTGGTAACCAAATTCACCATGCCACTGCCCTTGCCGGTAATCGAGATGCAACCAGCGCGGGGTAAACGGTGCATCATGGGCGATGGGGAAATCCGTGAGTGGCGGCTCTTCACCAGCGTAGTCGTTATTGCAGCTGGCTGTCATCACGGGACGGAAACCAACAATCAGTTTATCGTTTACAGTAATCCAGGACTGCGCCATATCCGGAGCAGTTTCATAAAAGCGCACTTTAAAGCGCAGCAGACAACTGAAATATAATTCCATCTGTGCATATAACGGAGCATTGCGCTTCGCCAGCGCTGATTGTGCTGCCGAAGTAAGCGCAATCGAGAGCGATCGTTCATTCATGGTCAGGGTAAAATCAGGATGAGTTGAATGCATATGTCCTCTACTTCTGTTTATATAGCCATGTTTTGATACTAGCAATCTGTCGGGTAAACAGATTCGGGTCGTTGAATACCTGTGTCAGAACGGTCGCACCCTGTAACTGTGCCAACAACTGTGTTGCCGATTCGGATGCCTCATCGCCCTTGCCCATTTGTTGAAACTGCTGCAACAACCAGTCGAGTTGTGCCTGAAGCAAGCTATTCGCCCGTTTCGCCAGTTCACTCCCGCTTTTGTTTAATTCTGTACAGAGGCCACCAACGGGACAGCCGTGCCTGGCAATTGATTCACTCTCCAGCACCAGCATGCTCAGGTAACCATCAATTCTGGCCCAGGGATCACCCAGGCGGTCCAGCTCCTGGGTCAACTGGGTAAATTCCCGGGATTGTTCTTCGATGACTGCCTGCACCAGCGCATCCTTGGTCTTGAAGTAGTAATAGACATTGCCCAGTGGCACATCTGCATCCTTTGCAATATCCGCCAGTGTGGTCTGTGTGAATCCGGTTGCGTGAATCAAACGGCGGGCTGCAGCAGTCAGGCGTTCTTTTTTTGTATTCGTGCTGGTCATAGAGTACTAGTTAGTTGTCTAACTAATAATAATAGCCGACTAGTCCCAATACGCAAGCCCAACCATCTACGCATGCAGGCTCAAAATAAAGGTCCTGCGCATGGTAAAGTGCGGGTTGGTATGCAAAGGTCTGTAGTGAAACTCCAAGCTTCGAACAAAGCCAGTCTCTGGCGCAAACTAACCCGCTGGGCTCTCATGTTGAGTATCTGTCTGTTCGCCTCGAGTGTACTGGCGCAGACTAATGAACCCGCTCAATCCAATGCAGAAGACATCAATACGGATTGCACCGATCTGTTCCCGGAGGATTCCGTACCCAAAGCCTCACCTGATTTTTTTTCGTTTCTCGACACCCCACAGAAAACAATTTCCTCGGGGCTGGAAAGCATGGCCAAATCCATCGACGAGTTTTTTGCCAATGAGAAGGTATTTTACGAGTCCAGTGGCAGCTATGTGCGCTACAGCGTTGACACCCTATTCGAGGAAGGTGGTCAGGTCACGACCTTGGGCAAACTGGATGTCAGCCTGCGTCTGCCCCAGACCGAAAAAAAACTCAAATTGGTTCTGGAAAGCGACCCGGTGGAAAAACAAAGTACTATCGAACGTGCCACGAGCGTGCCCTCTTCCACTCAGCCAACCGAACAAAATTATTATGCCGGTCTACAAGGCGAGTTTGGCAAACAGAACAAGTGGCGCTTCAAGCCCTCCGTCGGCCTCAAACTACATTTCCCGATTGAATATTATGTTCGCCTGCGCACCTTTCGCGATTTCAATTTTACCAAGTGGAATCTGCGCCTGACCGAGTCGGCATACTGGTATGACACAACCGGTGCCGGTTTCGATTCGGAAATGGAATGGAACCGCCTGATAGATGATGGCTTGTTGTTTCGCGCCAGCAGCCTGGTGCGTAACACCGAAGAATATCAGCGCTTCGACATGAGCCAGAGTTTTGCCATCACCCAGATTCTCACTGAACGCCGCGCAATTACCTACTCCATTAGCTTCTTCGGCAATAGCGAGCCCAATATCCATGCCACGGATTACATCATCCAGGCCCGTTACCGTCAGATGGTCCATCATGATTATTTCTTTATGGAACTGGTCCCGCAGGTCCGTTATCGCATCGACAATGCCTTTACCCAGGAGGATTCGCTGCTGGTACGCTTTGAATGGTTATTCAAGCAATAAACACTGGCATGTCGATTAATGTTGCATCCGCTGGCGCAGACGTTCACGCATTTGCTGGCGCTGCTCCGGGGTTGCGTTACGCCAGCGTTCGCGAATGCGCGCACGTTGTTCCGGCGAGGCATTTTGCCAGCGTTCGCGCAGCTGTTGACGTTCTTCTGGTGTCGTATCACGCAGGAAACTTTGCAGGTGTTGCCGCTGTTCCGGGCTCATATTGCGCCACTTCTGCCTGAGTTGTTGTTGTCGTTCCGGTGGCAACGACCTGAACCACTGAAACATCTTGCGCAATTGGGCCTGGCGTTCCGGCGGCAGATTACGGAATTTCTGAAAACGTTCGCGCAACCTGGCACGCTGCTCCCGCGTCAGTGACTGCCATCGCTTGAGCCGTTGTTTGGCTCGCGTGCGCTGTTCTGGTGTCATGCTCTGCCAGCGCTGCGACCCATCGCGCAGACGCTGTTGTCGCTCTGCCGGGAGTTGTGCCCATTTATCTTTGAGTGGCTTGAGGATCCGCTGTTCATTACTCGTAAGTGAATCCCAGCTAATCGGTGACTGCGCCCAGGCGTTATTGCACAACGCAAAAAGTAGTAACAGGAGGTGTAGGACAAATTTATTCATGGCCATGTCTGCTGTCTTGCTGCCTTTGATCTTTTTCCTGTCGGACTTGCTGCGGCTTGTCCTGATTGCTCCTGGTCATGGCTTCCATGGCCTGCCAGGTCATGGGATCAACGACCTCTTTCCCTACCTTGACACCCTCACCCAGAAACTCGAGCAAGGCCATATCCGGTGCATTACTGTCCTGAGCAAAGAGTGTTGAACTGGTAAACAACATCGCCATTACTAACACGCGTCTAACCGTTGTGGTTCTCCAGTTCCAGCCATTGGTAAAAATCGAGATTCTCATACAAGTCTAAATCGTCACCCGCACTCAGTAACACCATATCCTCCATACCCGGCGGTGTGGTCGTTATCTTGGGATGCATGAACTGCAAGCTAACAGCCAACACAGCTACGGTCGCCGCCACGGCGGCCAGGGTGACAGGTTGCCAGAGTCGACGGGGTTTGTGCAATGACTCCAACGCTTTGTGTCGAGCCAGGCGTAAATCTCGCAAGGTATTCGCATCCAGCTGCGCCTCACTCTCATCGAGGCTGGATTTCACCCGCTGCAAAAACACCTGCTCCTGTTGCTTGGGATCGCTCATCACCAATGATCCTCCAGTTGACTGCGTAGACTCTGTACCGCACGCGAGTAATGCGTCTTCACGCTGCCCTCGCTTACCCCCATGGCCTGTGCCGTTGCCGCCACATCCAGGCCTTCCCATTGCCGCAACAAAAAGACCTGTTGTTGACGCAATGGTAACTTTTGTAACGCCGCATCCAGGCTCTGCATCGCCCGTTGCTGGCTCAGTTGTTCGTCCGGTTGATGTGTGCCCGGTTGTTCCACCTGCTCCAGCGGATCCTCATTCATGTCGTCGTCTTCCGTGCGCCCAAACCATTGACGCCATTTGCGGCGTACTGCAAGCCGGCGATAAAAATCGGCCAGGTTGTTCTGCACGATTCGGGTAAACAGCGCCGGCCATTCGCTCTCCTCGCGCCTGGCATACCGCCGAACCAGTTTGAACATGGCATCCTGTACCACATCCAGGGCATCGTCATGGTTGCCGATCGCCACGTAGGCCATACGATAGGCACGGCGTTCGTGTGTGGCCAGAAACCTCTCCAGGGCAGTGGTTCTGTCCTCATGCCGTGATGCCAATTCGCTCCCCCAATGCAACCATTATTCTGTTCGGGATAGTCTGCGTTCATACGCGCTTACTATTATTACCGGGGACCAGCGAGAATCGCCACTCATGGTTTGTTATTCCCGCTCGTCCCGTGACTCATCCCAGGATTAGTACCGGCGAGCAAAGCGATCTGTGCGTCGGTCGATATGATTCCCTGTACGATCCAGACGGCGATTAATACGGTTGCCCGTACGGTCCAGGCGTACCGCCCGTTTATTATGGCCGTTGGCGCTGGCCTTCGCGGCACGTCGATCCAGGCGCTTATTGATGCGATCGCCTTTTCGATCCAGATGGTTCGCCACGCGGTCACCGCGGCGCTCGACGTGATCACCGATTACGCTACCCGTATC
>JBECKZ010000075.1:0-6195 GCA_040235555.1 Thiohalomonadales bacterium
GCACAATACCGACCCTATTTACACGGTGATGGAGTGTAGTTGCGATGGCCGGGCGGACGGCACAAGTTGAACGCGATACCCTGGAGACCTCAATACAGATCAGCCTGGATCTGGATGGTACGGGGACCAGTGAATTTCGTACCGGGGTGCCTTTTCTTGAGCATATGCTGGATCAGGTAGCCCGCCACGGCTTGGTTGATCTTAAAATCGAGGCCAGGGGCGATACCCATATTGACGATCACCACACCGTGGAAGATGTGGGCATCGTGCTGGGTCAGGCCCTGGCTCAGGCCCTGGGTGATAAAAAAGGCATCCGTCGCTACGGTCACGCCTATGTCCCGCTGGATGAAGCCTTGTCCCGGGTGGTGATCGATTTTTCCGGCCGTCCCGGTCTGGAATATCACGCCGAGTATCCGCGAGCACGCATTGGCCAGTTCGATGTGGACCTGATCCACGAGTTTTTCCAGGGCTTCGTTAACCACGCCAAGGCTACGGTGCATATTGATTGTCTGCGGGGCAAAAATGCCCACCATATCGCCGAGACCATCTTCAAGGCCTTTGGCCGCGCCCTGCGCATGGCCATTGAGGCCGACCCGCGCATGGGTGGGATGACGCCATCGACCAAGGGCAGCCTGTAATCAACAACGCCAAAATTACCGTATGAATACCGTCGCAGTTATCGATTACGGAATGGGCAATCTGCATTCCGTTGCCAAGGCGCTGGAACACGTCTCGGACACAGCACGGGTGGTGGTGACCCATGACCTGTCCTTGATCGAGGCAGCAGACCGGGTGGTGCTGCCTGGTGTGGGTGCGATTCGTGATTGCATGGCTGAGATCCATCGGCTCAAAATTGACAAGGTCGTAAAGACTGTCATTGAACAGGGCAAGCCGTTCCTGGGCGTGTGTGTGGGAATGCAGGCGCTGATGACCTTCAGTGATGAGAACAATGGAGTGGAGTGTCTGAAGATCCTGCCCGGTCACGTGGCCTTTTTTGGCAATGACCTGCATGACCCGGATACCGGCGAGCGCCTCAAGATTCCACACATGGGCTGGAACCAGGTGCAGCAGACTATTGATCATCCGCTCTGGCATGGGATTGAGCAGAACAGCCGTTTTTATTTTGTGCACAGCTATTATGTAGAGCCGGTGGACCCGGGTCTGATTGCCGGCACTACCCGCTATGGGATTCCGTTTACCGCGGCGGTGTCACGGGCAAACCTGTTTGCCGTGCAGTTTCACCCGGAAAAGAGCCAGCATGCCGGGTTACAATTGTATGAGAATTTTATTAACTGGAACGGTAAGATCGGATAAGCCGTTTTCTTAACTGACGTGTTTAACCAACCCTGTAAACGCTTATGTTAATCATCCCCGCCATCGATATTAAAGACGGAAAGTGTGTGCGCCTGCGCCAAGGCGATATGGATCAGGAAACGGTATTCTCCGATGACCCGGTGGCCATGGCGGGCCGTTGGGTCGAGGCTGGCGCTCGCCGTTTGCACCTGGTCGATCTCAATGGCGCGTTTGCCGGCAAACCGGTTAACGCGAAAGTCGTGGCGGCTATTGCCAAGGCCTTTCCGGATCTGCCCATCCAGGTGGGTGGCGGGATACGTGATGCGGAAACCGTGCAGACCTATCTCGATGCGGGCGTGAGTTACGTCATCGTCGGTACCCAGGCGGTGACCGTGCCACATTTTGTGAACGACCTGTGCCTGGAATTTCCCGGTCATGTAATCGTCGGCCTCGATGCTAAAGACGGCAAGGTGGCCGTAGATGGGTGGTCCAAGTTGTCAAAACACGACGTGATCGACATGGCCAAGCATTTCGAACAGGATGGTGTCGAGGCCATTGTGTATACCGATATCAGTCGCGACGGCATGATGAGTGGCGTGAACGTAGATGCCACGGTGCGCCTGGCCCAGTCCATTAATATCCCGGTGATTGCCTCCGGTGGCATCACCAATATCGACGATATCCGGCGTTTATGTGCAGTGGAACAGGAAGGCGTCATGGGCGCCATCACCGGTCGTGCCATCTATGAAGGCACCCTGGACTTTGCCGCGGCGCAACAGCTGGCGGATGAGCTGACGGGCGAATAGGCCGTCACTGTCACGAGTCATCATCATGGGTCTGGCCAAACGCATTATTCCCTGCCTCGACGTTGATAACGGGCGTGTCGTCAAAGGCGTCAAGTTCGTGGAAATCCGCGATGCCGGCGACCCGGTGGAAATAGCTCGTCGCTATGACGAACAGGGCGCGGACGAACTCACTTTTCTCGATATTACCGCCTCCTCGGATAACCGCGAGACCATGGTCCATGTTGTGGAAGCCGTGGCCGGCGAGGTGTTTATTCCCCTGACAGTCGGTGGCGGCATACGTGAAATCGCTGATGTGCGGCGCATGCTCAACGCCGGTGCCGACAAGGTCGCGATCAATACCGCGGCGGTGGCCAATCCGGAATTTGTGAAACAGGCAGCGCTTAAATTCGGCTCGCAGTGTATCGTAGTGGCGATCGACGCGAAAAAAGTCAGTGGCGAGGGCGAGCCGAACAAATGGGAGATCTTTACCCACGGCGGGCGCAAACCCACTGGTCTTGACGCGGTGGAATGGGCGAAAAAGATGGTGGATTACGGGGCCGGTGAAATCCTGTTAACCAGCATGGATCGCGACGGGACCAAGATCGGTTTCGACATCGCCCTTACCCGAGCGATTTGTGAGGCGGTAAATGTGCCGGTGATTGCCTCCGGCGGGGTGGGCAACCTGGATCACTTGGTGGAAGGTGTTACCGAAGGAAAGGCCGATGCGGTGCTGGCGGCGAGTATTTTTCATTTCGGTGAGTACACCATCGAACAGGCCAAGCAACGCATGCGCGAGGCCGGGATTGAAGTACGTTTGTAACCTGTCAATGCAAGGATGGCATGGCCATGAGTGATACCTGGTTAGACGACATTAAGTGGACCGAGGATGGGCTGGTGCCTGTGATCGCGCAGGAAGACGGCAGCGGCAAAATCCTGATGTTTGCCTGGATGAACCGCGAGGCGCTGCAGCTGACAGTCCAGGAAGGCAAGGCGATTTACTGGTCACGCTCGCGCAACAAGCTTTGGCGCAAAGGCGAGGAATCCGGTCACGAGCAGATCCTCAAGGACATCCGCATGGACTGCGACAACGATGTGATCCTGTTGCGGGTCGAACAAAAAGGCGGGATCGCCTGCCACACCGGGCGCAAATCCTGTTTCTATCAGCAATTGCAGGATGACCAATGGGTACCGGTAGAGCCGATCCTGAAGGACCCCAACGAGATTTACAAAAAATAGCAGCTGGTCGCATGTCGGTTCTGAACTAGTTGACTTGCCCTGCCCTGCCGAGACCGACACAATGCAGACCATGAATAACACGGAAATCCTGACTCAGCTGGCCCAGGTGCTGGAACAGCGTAAACACGCCGATCCGGAGAGTTCCTATGTTGCCAAGCTCTACAGCAAGGGGCTGGATGCCATCCTCAAAAAGATCGGGGAAGAAGCAACCGAGACCGTGATGGCCGCCAAAGACGGCAATCATGAGCAAATTGTGTATGAAACCGCGGACTTATGGTTTCATACACTGATACTGCTGGCCCACCAGGGGCTCGGGCCGGAGGCAGTATTGGGTGAGCTGGCACGGCGCTTCGGTCTCTCGGGCCTGGACGAAAAGGCCAGTCGTTCTGGCAAATAACATTGCCACCCCCTTGATCCATTCTGTGTGCATCCCTAGTACAATAATATATTCGGGAGTAATATCCCCGACCGTAAGGTCTAAATGAGGTCGATGAGAAGGTGAATTCAGCAAGGCGGCGGGGTCACAGCCGATCGTCTTGGCACCCAAAGGCGGCGGTACACCCTGACCCGGTGATACCCAGGGAGCACATCGCCACAGGTTGAACCGTACTTCGCTGAATGCCAATTCAGTCCGGTCCGAAGACAAAGCGGTTTGTATCACGGTGTATGGTGTAAACCAGCCAATCATTTCATTTAGGAGATAGTTATGGGTTTCAGTGGTATTGGACCAGGTTCTTTAATTCTGATCTTGATCATCGTCGTCCTGTTATTTGGCACCAAGCGCTTGCGCTCCATGGGTTCGGATCTGGGTTCGGCATTGAAGAACTTCAAAAAAGCGGTTAAGGATGGTGAGGCGACTGACGAGGAGCCCGCCACGCAGGACAAAATCGAACGCAACAGCACAGTCATCGAAGGCGAGGCTACCAACAAGGACAAGAGCAAGACCTGACAGCGTTCGCTGCATCAAACCTTGCTTGAGCCACGAACATGTTTGACATCGGTTTTTCTGAACTGGTGCTCATCGGCGTGATTGCGCTGATCGTCATCGGTCCTGAACGTCTTCCCGAAGTGGCGCGTACTGTCGGCAAATATGTCGGCCGCATGCGCCGTTTCGTCAACAAGGTGCGGGATGATATCGATCGCGAAATCCGTCAGGAAGAGATCCGCGACGCCCTGAAGCGTAATGCGGACATCGATGAGATCAAAAACATCATCAATGACTCCCGTTACACCATTGAAGATGAAGTGGAGGAAACCAAACAACATGTCGTGAAGGCGCGCGATGATGACCCTCGCGGCGATTTCTCCCAAAAAGATATGCTGGATGAGCAGGAAAAGGATTTCGAAAACGAAACCTATGGCCTTACAGATCACCGTGACTACGGTGCTGACGATGCGACACCCGAGTCGACAAGCGATTCGCAGCACCATGATCCAGTGACGCCGGCTGCCGAGCAAACCACTGACTCCTCAACACCTAAGCAAGATGACGGACGACACGAAAAATCAAACGGCTGACCCAGATCAGGAGCTGCCGTTCCTGTCACACCTGTTCGAGTTGCGCGATCGCCTGTTGCGAATCGTGCTCGTGGTTAGTCTGATTTTTCTGGTGCTGTTTTATTTTGCCAATGATCTGTATGCCATTGTTGCCGAGCCTTTACTGAAATATCTGCCCGGCAAGATGCTGGCGATTGATGTCATTTCGCCAATCTTCACGCCGATGAAGCTGGCCCTGGTGACAGCATTCTATATCGGTATACCCTATATCCTGCATCAGGTTTGGGCCTTTGTTGCCCCTGGTTTGTACCAACATGAAAAGAAACTGGCGTTACCACTGTTGGTGTCCAGTGTCTTGTTGTTCTACACCGGAATGGCCTTCGCCTACTTCGTAGTTTTCCCCATGATGTTTCGTTTTCTCAGCCACTACGTACCCAGTGGCGTTGAGATGGCGACAGACATTTCGCATTATCTCAATTTTGTCCTGAAAATGTTTTTTGCCTTCGGGGTCTCGTTTGAAATTCCGGTTGCCACATTTCTTTTGATCTGGATTGGGGTGACAACCCCGAAGAAACTGGCACGCATGCGCCCCTATGTCATTGTCATCGCGTTCACGCTGGGGATGTTGCTGACACCACCGGATGTAATATCTCAGGTTATGCTCGCCATCCCGATGTGGTTCCTGTTCGAGGCTGGGATATTTTTTGCGAACATTGCCTTGAAAAAACGCATCCAGGAACGCGAGCGCGAAGAAGCAGAAGCTGCGGCTGAAGAAGCTGACGAGCAGGATATGGATGAAGAGCTGGACAAGGCCGTGGAAGAAGAAGCCGAATTAAACAAAAAAGATCCTTTGTAATTCCCTGCCCTGTCGATTTCGCTGCATGAGTATGAGAATAAATCTAATGCCAACCGGTATAAAAATCATCACAGCCCTGAATATTATCTTTGCCAGTATTTTTACTGCCAATTTGTTGTACTTGCACAAAGCCAGTCAGGGTGCGCCACTACCAGTCTTCGTCAATCTGGTGGCTGTAGGAGCGTTCGTCCTGATCACGCTGGTCGTACTCTTTCGCCTCTCGCGGTTGGTGGCGTTTGCAAGGGTACTGGCTTATGCCTTGCTGTTGGTGTTAGGCGTGCAGGTGATGTTAACGCTCAAAGACCTCATGACAGGTCACGGTCTAATAATCATCCTGATAGATGTCATCGTGATTTTTTACGTCATCGGTATGCGCGGCTATCTGGCCAGCACCAAGGCCACCGCCTTTTTCAAGCCCTAAGCCGCCAGATTATACCCTTTGGAGCTTTGTCCCGGGTTGAACCCAGGGCTGTCATCCTTCCTTTCAATTCCTATATGAACCCGTTTTCCTGCGGGCTGCGTTAACTC
>JBECKZ010000116.1:0-20217 GCA_040235555.1 Thiohalomonadales bacterium
CTGTTTTAACTCCTGAATCTCGGCATGCAGGCGCGCGAATTCACGGCTGCGCTCGAACATCTGCGCCGCTTGCTGGCTCTTGGTCTCGATAGGGATGTTGCGTTTGAATTCCTTGCTATCGCGGGCAAATGGGGATTGTTTGGCTGTCATCAGCTTGCGCTGTTGCTGTTTCTTTTTCAGCTCCGGCGGTGAGAACGCCATTTTGCTGTCCGGGGCCAGGCCATTTTCCGGGGTTGGGTTAGGATTGGAAAACGGACTTGTGGGGCGAACCTTTTTATCCACGTTGCCGCCACCCTTCTGGTTGGCCTGGGCCAGGTAATCTGCCTCGTCCGGGGCAGCCTTGGACTGCGATGATACCAGGGTAATCTCCATAGTCGGAGCATTGTCATTCTTGAACAGGTCATCCACGTTAAAACTGACCCCGAGGATCACAATCGCGTGAATGGCAAGGGCGAAAAAGACGGTCAGCCCCAGGCGATCGACCTGATGGCTATTATAGTGTTGGTTTATAACGGCTTGCATGTGGTGGTTTTAAGTCGTAACACGAGTCTATGACAGATTATACCGTTGATCATTCCCAGTACGACCGACATGGTGAGCAAAACCGGAAACAGTCGCCATATTCCGGCATGCGGAATAAACAGTAAATATGCACAGACAAACTGGCCGCTAATATGCGCCATCGCCGCCAGCAGGCTATAGCCGATAGCACTGAAACCTTTCCCTGGCACACGGCTCGCAAACCATAGCATCGTCACGCTGGCCAGCGCACCGGTCAGGCTCATCATAAAGGTGGGCGACAGAAACGTACCCAGTAACAGACTGCCAACCAGCACCCGCAGAATACTGACCCAGGCGGCGGTGCGCCAACCGTACATCACTAAAACGGTAATCACGACGATATTGGCTAACCCCGGTTTGAGACCAGGTAAAAACGTCGGGATCGCACTCTCAAAGATATGAATCAATACGGCAGCCGCAGTCAGCCAGGCAATGCGGTGATCGTCTTGAGTGGTGGGGAGGGTGATTTGCATTACGTTAATCTTATCAGGGAGCTGGTATGTTTTGTATTTATGAGTGGTAGTCGTTTGGGGTAGTAACTGAAAACTTTTCGTCCGTGGTTTTACGTCATTTATTTCAAAATCATTTTTAATTGAGATGTTTCGCTCTCACTGAGAGCGAGTGACTTTCTTTTTGCTTGTCCAAAAAGAAAGTCACCAAAGAAAAATGACCCTCCGCTCGGCTAATCATTCGTAAAAACTGCCTGTATTCAGCAAGGCTGACCGCCCGAGCAGTTTCATAAGCAAGACTGTGATTTGCGACAGCGGGGCGTGTTTCTTTGCCTACTTTCTTTACGCGAGTAAAGAAAGTAGGTCGCTACAGCCGCGCAGCGGCGAGCGAAATTATTTGATGATTGTTCAAGTGTATTAAGTGAGTTAAGAGAGGACATATTTTGAAAAAAATACAAATCAAAAATTAATCGAATCATATTTCCGCTTTCCCCCCGATACCTCCACATACACTCCATTGGGCAAACATGCCATAACATCACCATCGAATTTCAACCAGCCGCTGTGGATGCAGAATTTGGTGGTGCAGGGGGACTGGATGAATCGGATCATGCCATTGTGGACTTGCAGGACACTGTCACCGAGTTTGCCGTGCACGTGGATCACTTGATCGTGATCGAGCCGGATGGTGCGGACGTGATGTTCGGCATCGGTAATGCGAGCTAGGGTAGCGCGCGCTTCCGGACGCCAGTTATATACGTAAACCACCGGCAACAATATTAGCGCCAGCACAATCACCATCCAGTCGGCGCGTGTCATGGCAAGTCGACGACCCGTACGTCCTTTACCGGTTTTTCAAGCTTGATGCGCTTATGCATTTGCGGTGTCATGTAGATTACACCGTGAGCATCGATCAGCATGGCCTGGTCGATCCCCATGCTTTTGGCGATCGCCAGCCATTGCGAAGGTCCGGCAACGAACAGGGCAGTGGCGGCAGCATCGGCGAGCGCGCCATCGCGAGCAATGACCGTAATACTGCGGGTTTTATCTGCGGGGTAACCGGTGCGGGGATCGATGATCTGATGGTAACGCTTGCCTTTGTATTCATAATAATTTTCATAATCACCGGAGGTAAACATGGCCTCACCGTCTTGCACATCGGTACTGGCAATCACGCCATCCCCGCGTGGATCGCGAATGCCAATGTGCCAGGGCCGATCACCGTGTTGCCCGAGCACCTTCAGATCACCACCGGCATTGATGAGGGCATTCTTGATGCCTTCAGCCTTGAGGGTATCGATCACGAAGTCTACGGCATAGCCTTTGGCGATGGCCCCCAGGTCCAGTTTTACTGCCGGGTTGGTGTTGCTAATGCGTATGCCCTTGATAGTGAGGTCGCTCATGCTAGGGTGTTGTTTGACCAGGGCCTGGATAGCCGCATCATCCGGTGGCGGGCCTTCCGGCGGAAAATCGTCATGGAACCCCCATAAGGTGATGAGTTTGCCGATCGCCGGATTAAACAGGTCGTGACTTTCCCGGGCCAGGCGTTGTGCCTTGATCAACAGCGGCACCACGGACGGATTCGCCGTAAATTCCCCAGCCGCTGCCAACAGTTGGTTGGTGCGACCGATGGGGCCGGGCTTCCAGGCATGAAACGCATAATGCATATACGTTATTTCATCATTGATCCGTTTGAGTATCGCCTGACTGTCTTGCTTGGGGACATCCAGCAGGGTGACTTCGACCAATGTGCCAAAGGCAAGGATAGTGTCCTTGGTTTCAGCCACTTTTGAGTGTGAATGGCAGGCGGTGATAGTCAGTACCAGCAAACCGACCAGTACATGTTTATAGCTCAAGCGCATTGCTCGTTTGTCGTTGTTGCTCGATGGCGTCCATTAAGGTCGCGCTGATATTTAACTGATAGAGGCTGTCCAGTTCGCGAATGCAGGTGGGGCTGGTGACGTTGATCTCAGTAAGATAATCACCAATGACATCCAGGCCCACGAACAACAAACCGCGTTCCTGTAACTGTGGACCGACTTGTTCGCAGATCCATTTATCACGCTCACTGAGTGCCACGCCTTCACCACGCCCACCGGCGGCAAGATTGCCACGGGTTTCTCCCTGTTTGGGGATGCGTGCCAGTGCATAGGGGACGGGGACACCATTGATAAGCAGGATGCGTTTATCACCGGCACTGATCTCCGGGATGAAGCGCTGTGCCATGATCTGGCGTTGTTGTTGTTGTGTGAGCGTTTCCAGGATCACATTGAGGTTGGGGTCGTGTGCAGTCACACGAAAGATGGAGGTGCCACCCATGCTATCCAGTGGTTTGAGAATGGTGTCCTGTTGCTGTTCAATAAATTTCTTGAGTTGATCATAGCGGCAGCTCACCAGGGTTGGGCTGATGCAATGCGGGAATTGCAGGGCGGCCAGCTTTTCATTCCAGTCACGCAGGGCAGCGGGACGATTGACCACAAGCACCCCGGCTCGTTCCGCCATTTCCAGAATATAGGTAGTAAAGATGTAATCCATATCGAACGGCGGGTCCTTGCGCATCAGGATCACATCCAGCCGGGACAGGGCGATGTCCTCTGCGCTATCGAGATCAAACCAGTGTTGTGGATCGAGTTGTACCCGCAACTCGCGAGAGACACCACGCGCTTCATCACCGGCGAGATAGAGATCGCCAGGCTCGAAATAATGCAGCTGATAGCCGCGCCGCTGTGCTTCCAGCAGCATGGCCAGCGTGCTGTCTTTTTTAAATTGAATGGATCCGATGGGATCCATCACCACGCCGAGTTTAATGGGAGACTTGGGCATAGGCACGACAGCCTGGCGGATTCACTTCAGGACTGCACGGAGAGTGCGTACTCGCGAGCGGCCGCCAGCGATGCCAGGCGCCCGATGACACCGTAGGCATAAAATCGATTGGGATTGGCGTCAGGGGCTTTACTGGTATCCGGTGTGTTACATGGTTCGGCAAAGGCCAGTGGCTGGAAATGCATGCCCGGGGCATTGAGATTTTCATTGATGCCTCGGCCGGTGTGGACCCGGTAAAAGCCGCCGACCACGAAGTGATCGATCATGTAAACCACGGGTTCGGCGACTGCCTGTTGGTCGCCCCAGGTCTCAAAGGTGTAAACCCCTTCCTGCATGATCACCCGCGATACGCTCTGGCCACCCTTGCTGGCAGACATCCGGGTACGTTGCTTACGATTGAGATCCATTAATTCATCGACGCTGTGGACCGTCATGATCCCCATGCCATAGGTACCAGCGTCTGCCTTGACCATGACAAAGGGTCGCTCCGGAATTCCGTACTCATTGTATTTGGCCTGAATGTCGCTCAAGAGTTGGGTGATATTCTTGCGCAGGCAGTCTTCACCTTCGCGCTTCATAAAATTGATTTCACCACAATTACGAAAAAGGGGATCAATCAGCCAGGGATCAATATCGACGATGCTGGCAAATTCCTGGGCGACGGCGCGATACTGGGAAAAATGGGTCGATTTGAGCCGGGTAGACCAGCCCAAATTGAGCGGGGGCAGGATTCGTTGCTCCAGTCCCGTGAGGATATCGGGCACGCCACTGGAAAGATCGTTATTCAGGACCACGACACAAGGGTCGTAATCTTCCAGATAGACCTTGTTGCCGGAGCGCTGCAGGGGTTCCAGGGTCAGGTTGCGACCCGATGGCAGCGAAATTTGTGTGGATGCTTCAAGATCTGGGAGCATCGAGCCGATACGTATGGCGAAGCCGGCGCGACTAATGATATCCCGCAAAGTGGCGATATTCTCCATGTAGAAGGTATTGCGGGTATGGTTCTCCGGGACCAGTAGAATTTTGGCGGCATCCGGGCAGATACGTTCGATAGCTGACTGCATGGCCTGGATACACAAGGGCATGAATGCCGGATTGAGGTTGTTGAAGCCGGCTGGGAATAGATTGGTGTCGACCGGGGCCAGCTTAAAACCGGCGTTACGCAGGTCGACCGAGGTATAAAACGGGGCTGGAGTTTTCAGCCACTGATTGCGGAGCCAGGTTTCGATGTGGGACTGGCGGTCCAGCAGATGGGCCTCGAGTTTGAGTAAGGGCCCGGCAAGGGCCGTGGTCAAATGAGGAACGGCGTGCAAATGTTCGACTGTGATAGACATGTGAGATACGGTTTTGCGGTTTGAGGTAAATTTTAGTGTATCAGATACGAGGCTTACGATGAGGTTCCGTGATGTGGTGGTTGATGTTTATACAATTGCCACGCTAGGTGGAATTTGCGTATAGACCTTAGAGATTAAATATCCTATAGAATATGAATACTTATAGATCGTTCTTAAAATCTATGTTAAATATCGAGTGGAAGTATAATAAAAACGGGGGATTTATGAGGGTTCCAACCGGCACCTTCGTCGGTTAATCCAGTTTCTGACACATGATTCGTGTGAGGGTTATCACCAGTGTTAGCAGAGAAAATTATGGATGATGAATTCCAAGGTCTGAAAGTGATGGTTATCGACGATTCCAAGACCATCCGGCGCACCGCAGAGACCCTGCTGAAGAAAGTAGGTTGTGAGGTCTTTACTGCAACGGACGGGTTTGAGGCTCTGGCCAAAATTGCCGATAACCGCCCGGACATCATTTTCGTCGATATCATGATGCCGCGCCTAGATGGTTATCAGACTACTGCATTGATCAAAAATAACAAAGTGTTCAAAACCACTCCGGTCATTATGCTTTCCAGTAAGGACGGCCTTTTTGATCGGGCGCGCGGCCGTATTGTGGGTTCTGAACAGTATTTGACTAAACCGTTTACAAAAGAGGAATTGCTTGGTGCCATCAAGAAGCACGTGGCGAAGGCATCCTGAATACGAATCACATATGAGAACTTGTCTAAGGAGTGAATAAGCATGGCTAAAGTCTTGATTGTCGATGACTCGCCTACCGAAGTACATGTACTAAAGGGCATCCTTGAAAAGGGCGGTCACAGCGTCAGCTCAGCGGACAATGCTGAAGACGGAATTAAACAGGCCAAGGCTAGCAAACCTGATGTCATCCTGATGGATGTGGTCATGCCAGGCATGAACGGATTCCAGGCAACGCGGGCGTTGACCAAAGACCCGGATACCCAGCATATCCCAATCATCATCGTTACCACCAAGGACCAGGAAACCGACCGGGTCTGGGGATTGCGCCAGGGTGCGAAGGACTACGTCACCAAACCGGTAGACGGGTCAGATCTGCTGAGCAAGGTTAGCGCGGTACTGTAAAGGCGATGATGAATCCGGGCATGGCCAGTATTACCCCCTATACCTTGCTCAAGGAAATTGAGCAGCGCAGCCGCGGTATGGCCCTGGGTTTACCTCAGCAGGTCGAGGTCCGGCGGACCTGGTCCGGGATTGGTTTTCGCATCGGGGATTTATTGATGGTGTCATCCCTGGGTGAGATCGGTGAGATCCTGGTTTACCCGGCATTGACCCGGGTGCCGCAGGCCAAGCCATGGGTCAAGGGTATCGCCAATTTTCGAGGGAATTTACTGCCGGTGATGGATTTGCGCGGTTTCATCGAGGGCACGACCACAGAACTGGGCCGGCGCAGCAGGGTGCTGATGATCCATTCAGAAAATTTATCCGTTGGTTTATTGGTCGATGAAGCAATGGGCCTGCGGCACTTTTTTGATGAAGAACGGGTAGGTGGTTTATCCAGTTTACCGGATAACTATCGAGAGTTTATTACTGCCGGTTACAAGCAGGGCAACACCCAGTGGGGTGTCTTCAGTATGAACCGGCTGGCAACGAACAAACGCTTTCTAGAAGTGGCTGCACGGATGTAAACCCGCATCCGTGAGAGGTGAGGCCAGGGGACAAATGACGCGTAATCGCGTTGAAGACAAGAGCAGTATCAGGTAATCAGGAGTTACAACATGAGACTTAAATCAAACGAGGGACGAGCCTTCAGTACGACTGGTGTCACACTGATCATGGCGATCATCCTAGCCGCGTCCTTACTGGGTATGTTCTACTTCTTCTGACAAAACGGTCAATTGGGTTCTGCTGATAAAAACTACATCAGTCGTCTCGGTGAGCAGAAAGTACTGTCTCAGGAACTGGCCAAGCTGGCAACCCAGGCGGCACGAGGACAGCTCGACGCCTTTCCGAAACTGCAGGTTGCACGGAATCAGTTCCAGGACATCCTTAACTACCAGAATCGCATGACTGGGAATATGAATGCTGTAAAAAGCATGGATGGATTGTGGAAGAAGTACAGCGCGAACATCGATACCATTCTGCAGCGCCGGGAAGTGGTGACCTCCATGCGGTCCTATATTAACGGGATTAACGAGCAGATTCCGACCCTGCTGGCCATGTCTGACGAAGTGGTGGCGACCATGACGGAACAGGGCGCACCGGCGGACCAGGTTTATATCGCCACCCGCCAGTTGATGCTGACCCAGCGTATCTCCAGTAACGTGTCGCGCGTGTTGGAAGGTGGTGAAGGTGCCGTGACAGCAGCTGACCGTTTCGGCCGTGACGCTGCCTTGTTCGGTTCGGTGATTCACTCCATGCTAAATGGTAATCCCGCCAAACGCATTCAACAGCTCAGAAACCCGACTGCACGTGCCAAGTTGCTGGAAGTGCAAAAACAATTCAACCAGATCAAGAGCCAGGTGGGCGCTATCCTGGATCGCTCACCCGAGATGTTCCAGGTGTCCGGTGCTGCGGAAGAGGTACTGGGTTCATCAGACAAGGTATTAAAACAGATTGAAGGGTTGGAAAGCGCGTATACCACCGTCATCGACTCGCGCAAGGAATTGTTATATGCCTTCGCCTTGGGTGGTGTCGCCATCTTGTTAATCGTGGTTATCGTTGTACTGAACTTCCTGGCTCAGCACCGCACATTGGTGATTACCGACGAACAGCGGCGTACCACGGAAGAAACCAACAAGCGTAACCAGGAAGCTATTTTGCGCCTGCTGGATGAAATGGGTGACCTGGCTGATGGTGACCTCACCGTACAGGCGACGGTAACCGAGGACATCACCGGTGCAATCGCCGACTCCATCAACTACGCCATCGATGCCCTGCGTAACCTGGTACAGGCGATTAACGAAACCACGCAACAGGTATCGTCCGCTGCACAACAGTCACAGGCCACTGCCATGCATCTGGCCGAGGCTTCCGACCACCAGGCGCAACAGATTACCGCTGCCTCGTCAGCTATTAACGAGATGGCGGTGTCTATCGAAGCCGTTTCCAGCCACGCCGCCGAACTGGCCGGCGAAGCCAACCGCTCGGTGGATATCGCGGTACGTGGTAACGAGGCGGTGCAGCGCACCATTCACGGTATGGACAGCATTCGTGAACAGATCCAGGAGACCTCAAAACGGATTAAACGTCTGGGTGAAAGCTCGCAGGAAATTGGTGATATCGTAGAATTGATTAACGACATTGCCGAGCAGACCAACATCCTGGCCTTGAATGCGGCGATTCAGGCCGCCATGGCTGGTGAAGCCGGCCGCGGTTTCGCGGTGGTTGCCGACGAAGTACAACGACTCGCAGAACGTTCCGCCGACGCTACGAAGCAGATTGAGGCCCTGGTGAAAGGAATTCAGTCCGATACCAAGGAAGCGGTGGCCTCCATGGAACAAAGTACCGCGGGTGTGGTACAGGGCGCGCAACTGGCGCAAAACGCCGGTCAGTCTCTGGAATCTATCGAAAACGTGTCCAAGCACCTTGCTGATCTGATTCGAAATATTTCGGATTCTGCCCGCCAGCAGGCCAGCGCTGCGAACAACATCTCCGATACCATGAACGTCATTCAGGAGATCACTACGCAAACCTCTGCTGGTACCAACGAGACAGCGGCGTCCATTGGTAATCTTGCTGAATTGGCCAATGAACTGCGTCGTTCCGTTGCGGGCTTCAAGCTGCCGCTGTAACGATCGGTAAAAGGAAGGCCATTGGTGATGGCTCAGACACAAGTGCACATGCAAGCGCCCTGGCAATATACTGCGTCGCCAGCGATGGACGATACCCATTTCCAGCAATGGGTTGCCTTGCTGGAGTCGCGCACGGGTATTGCGTTACCGGCTTCGCGCAAGACTTTTCTGGTGACGAACCTGAATATGCGTATGCGCGAACTCGGTGTGTCGGATTATCAGAGCTATTTCACCATGGTCACCGATGGCTCGCGCGGTCAGGTTGAATGGGAAATCCTTGTTGACAAGCTTACCGTCCATGAAACGCGCTTCTTTCGCGATCGCCATGCACTCGAACTCATCCAAAAAAATTATCTTGAGCCGCTGCTTGCGCAACAACGGACTCAGTCTTATACCGTGCATGCCTGGAGCGTGGGCTGTGCGACCGGTGAAGAACCCTATACCTTGGCGATGTTGATGGAACACCTGTTCGAGCAGGACGATATGCTGTATTACGGTGTGACCGCATCCGATGTCAGTCGGACGGCGCTGAAAACCGGGCGTAATGCAATGTATCATCTTCGCCGGGTCAAGAATGTGCCTGCAGAAATCGCCGCAAAATATCTGCGGCCGGTCGACAACGAACATGTTCAGGTGACGGAAACGTTACGCCACAAGGTCTGTTTTACCCATATCAATTTGCTCGATCTCGAAACCCAGCCAGTTGGCGAGATGGATATTATCTTTTGCCAGAATGTGCTGATCTATTTCAAACACGAAATGCGCAATCGCATTTTGACGCAACTGGTGACCAGACTTAAACCCAATGGTTTGCTTGTGCTGGGCGCCGGCGAGGTGTTTAGCTGGACACATCCTCAATTGGAAATGATCAATCATGAATTTACTCTGGCGTATCGACGCCTCCCAGCACGAGGTACGCATTAAATGCAGCAGGTCAGTCGCATCGACGGGAATACCTTAAGCTGGGTCAAGTCTGAAATCGATCAGACCATGGACAATGCTCGGCAGGCGCTCGAGGCCTATGTCGAGAACACCCAGGATGAATCGCAGCTGCGTTTTTGTCTGAATTATCTGCACCAGGTATACGGTACCCTGCAGATGGTTGAGCTCTATGGCGCCGGAATGCTGGCCAATGAGCTGGAACGTCTGACCAATGCGTTAATTGATAATAAGGTCAAAAACCGCGACGAAGCCTACGAAGTCATGATGCGCGGCATGATGCAGTTGCCGGATTATCTGGAACGTCTGCAACAGGGACAGGCTGACTACCCGATCATTCTCTTACCCTTACTCAATGACTTGCGTGCATCACGAGGCGCACCGCTGTTATCTGAAAGTGCCTTGTTCTCACCGAATCTCGAGGTCGATGCCCCGATTCCGTTAGAAGCCGCTGAAGACTCTATTGATACCCTGGTGCGCAAATTGCGTCATGCCTATCATCTGGGTTTGCTCGACTGGTTCCGGGATAACGATGTCAGGACCGGGCTCAAACGCATCGGTACCGTGATTGAACGGCTGCGTCCTGCCGCTAACGACCCGGATACCGGGCGGGTGTTGTGGGCGGCCAGTGGTCTGGTTGAGGCACTGCGCGATGAAGGCCTTAATTCCTCCATCGCGGTCAAGCTGTTGATGGGGCAAATCGATCGTGAATTTAAAAAGATATTAGATAAAGGTGAATTTGCTCTGTCGAGCGAACCACCGGTGGAGTTGCTAAAGAATCTACTGTATTACGTGGCAAGTTCCAAGTCGCAAGGTGAACGCGTTAGTGAATTGAAAAATGCGTTCCAACTCAAAGAATACATGCCCGACACGGAAACACTGGAACGTGCTCGTGCTGATCTGTCTGCACCCAATGCCGCACTCATGCGTACGGTGTCCTCAGTCCTGTTGGAAGACCTGACCCAGGTCAAAGATAATCTCGATGTGTTCGTCCGTAGCGAGAACCGCGATCCGGGTGTCCTGACCGGGCTGGCCGAAAAACTGTCGCAGATGGGCGATACCCTGGACATGCTGGGTTTTGGCAAGCAACGCATGCAGCTACAGGAACAAGTTTCGGTCTTGCGCGCTATGGGGGCGGGTGAGCGCGGTGTCGAGGAACCATTACTAATGGATATCGCCGGTTCCCTGCTAAGCATCGAGTCTGTACTGGGCGAGCCGAGCGTCAAGCCTGCAGAGGTGCAGGAAGAGATCGGCGAGGCCCTGAACGAAGAATCCATTATTCGCCAGTTTGCCAATCCGGAGCAGCGCAAACTGGCCAAGCATGTGGTGGAAGAGGTCAAGGTTGATCTCAATACCATCAAGGAGGCCTTTAACGAATATAGTCGTGCACCCAAGCATGTTGATGTTTTGCGAGACGTACCGGCGCTACTGGACCGCATTCGTGGTTCACTCTCGATGCTGACGCTCAATCGAGCCTCGGAGATCCTGGAGAAGGCAGGACAGTTTATCCAGACACAGATTATCGATACAGCGGTGCGGCCCGATTCCCATACCCTGGATTTACTTGCCGATTCCATAAGTAGTGTCGAGTACTATCTGGAGTCGCTGACCGAGAGCTGGGGTCACCCGACGGCGATTCTGGACGTTGCCGAACAAAGCCTGATGGAACTGGGCATGAATCATGAACCGGTTCCGCCAACACCGGTGGCTGAATCCCCGTTAGAGGGTGACAACGATCAGACCTTGGTCGATATGGCGGCACCGGATTTAGATCTGGATGCCGGCGAGCCTGAAGGGGAACTTACCCTGGAGTTATCGCTGGACTCCACGCAGCCGGAAATTGTCGCGCCGAATTTACACCTGGAAGAATCCCTGCTGGAAGACGAGGCTACGGAAAACGAACTGACTCTGGAAGGTTTCGAGCCTGAAGAGGAAATAAATCTGACACCGGTCGCGGACGATGCTGATACCGCAGAGATCGATCTCGGCGGGCCAGTGCTCGACTTCGAAGAGCCTGAACCGCAAATATCCGAGTCCCCGGAACCAGGTGTAGAGGAACAAGCTGCACCTGTGGCCGCGACCCCGGCACCCGCTGTTGTGAGTCCACCACCAGTGGCGGCACAGAGTACACTGGCAGACGAACTCGATGACGAGATTGTCGAAATCTTTCTTGAAGAAGCCGATGAGGAACACGGTAATATCTCACGCCTGTTGCCGCACTGGCATAACAATCCCAAGGATGCCGATACCCTCAAGGAGATGCGGCGTTCCTTCCACACCTTGAAAGGCAGTGGTCGACTCGTTGGTGCGGGTGACGTCGGTGAGTTTGCCTGGGCATTTGAAAACATGCTCAATCGTGTGATCGATAATTCGATTCAACCGGATGAAACCATGTTCGAATTGCTGGAGCGGGCGCGTACTACCCTACCGACCTTGTTTGACCTGTTCCGCCATGGCCAGAAACCCGGACAGGATGTCTTTCACCTGATGCAGCAGGCAGAGGCCCTGAGCAAGGGTGAGGCAGTTAATCTCGATTCCGCAGCCAGTGCACCTGAACCGGCCGTCGAAGCTGAACCGGTGGTGATGGAAGAACTCACCATGGATGATGCACCTCAAGCCGCAATGGCAGAGCCAGAGAACGCAGAGTCAGGCCTGGAACTGGAACTTGACGGCATGGAGGATCTGGCCGACATCCAGGCAGCCGGGATTGAGCTGGATGAGCCTTCACTGGAACTGAGTATAGAAGGTATCGAGATACCGCCATCGGATACTCAACCCACCGAATGGGACGTCTCCGATTATACTTCAATTGAAGAAGAAATTTCTGAGCAACTGGAAACCCCTGCTGTAAGTCACGTTCCGGCAATCGATCCTGTATTACTGGGCATCTATCGCAAAGAGATTGCAACTCACCTGCAGGCGTTACGTGACTATATCGAAGACTGGCGTAAAGACATTGATCGCAGTGCCAACCATAAACTGGTGCGCGCATTGCACACGCTTAAAGGCAGTTCGCGTACGGCAAGTGTGCCTCAGATTGCTGAATTGTGTAATTTCCTCGAAGACCACGTCAAATATCTCCAGGATGGTGATCTGAATGTCGAGGCTGAACTGGTTGATTTATTTGCGGATTCAGCTGAGTTTATCGAAAAAACAGTCCGCCTGCTCGACCAGGATGGTGCGACCTTACCAGATAATGTGGACTTGATTGTTCGTACCCGCGCTCTGTTGGATCAAACGCGCAATGATGCGCCGACGAAACAGATCCAGTTACCAGAGACCATGTCGAATTTACAGTTCGAAGATATTCAGGTGGAAGACCTGGCGCCAGAAGGGCCTGACAATCGTGCCTCAAGCGAGATGTCTGCGCCAAGTGGAGAGTGGCAACCTGTCAGCGCGGACTACGACCTGGAATTGCTGGAGATCTTTCTCGAAGAAGGTGTCGAGATCCTCGATGAAAGCGACCATACCCTGCACGACTGGATCGCAACACCGGACAACAGCGAGTTAGTCAAGGCCCTGCAACGCCAGTTGCATACTCTCAAAGGCGGGGCGCGTATGGCTGGCGTCACTGAAATTGGTGACCTGAGCCATAGTATCGAAAACATGTTAACTGCCGTCATGGATCGTGGCCTGGAGGTCACCGACGAAATGTTCCGGGCCATGCAAAAGGCACAGGACCGGCTCGTCGGCATGCTCGAAGAAATTCGCAACAATCGTCAGCCGCGTCCGTCAGAGCAACTCATCAATGTGATCAATGCTCTGGCCAGTGGTGAGGCAGTGGATACGGCCGCACTGGATGAGCACTCTGCAGAAATTCCGCTGACATCAGAGGACACCTCACCTGCAGCATTGCAAATTTCTGAAGAAGTGGACACTTCCGAACTCGAGCCTTTTGTGACTCTGGAACAAGTGGAAGTGGAAAATTCGGATAGCGATTTGCTATTACTCGAATCCGTGGAGTTTTCTGAGCCGGAGCCGAATGAGGCCAATGTCATAACAGACCTGGGCCTGGCCGAACGCGAAGCCATGGGAACAAACAATGTGGTGCCACTGGAGATCAAACATCCGCCGGTGGGCAAACCGGAAACAGTCCCGGCACCAGGTACAGGTCACGAAGCGGCCGAAGTTGTTGAGGAACCGAAGCAGACACAACAGCGGGCGCGCGGCGAATTAATCCGGGTACGTTCTGATCTACTCGATAACCTGGTGAATTTTGCCGGTGAGGTCAGTATTTATCGTTCGCGCATGGAACAGCAGTCCAACGCCTTCCGTTATAACCTGACGGAACTGGATGATACAGTCTCGCGTCTACGTGGTCAGCTGCGTCAGTTTGAGATCGAAGCCGAGGCGCAGATCCAGTATCGCATTGAGGAGACCGGGACGGCCTCGGTAGACTTCGACCCGCTGGAGTTCGACCGCTTTACCCAGATGCAGACCCTGTCTCGCGGTATGCTCGAATCCTTGAACGATCTTGACAGCTTGCGTGGAATTCTTACTAACCTGACGCGTGAGTCTGAAACCCTCCTGTTACAACAATCACGTGTGAATACTGACCTGCAGGAAGGTTTGATGCGCACACGGATGGTTCCAATCTCGGGTCAGGTTCCACGCCTGCGCCGGATCGTGCGCCAAACCTCGGAAGAATTGGGTAAGAAGGTCGAGCTCGAAATCCAGGGCGCTGAAAATGAACTGGATCGCACGATTCTTGAGCGCGTTATGTCACCGTTGGAACATATGTTGCGCAACGCAATCGCTCACGGGATTGAAACACCGGTCGTACGCAGCCAGAACGGCAAGGACGAGACAGGCACGATTCAGTTGGTGTTTGCCCGCGAAGGATCGGATATTGTCATTCAGGTGGCCGATGATGGTGCTGGTATCAACCTGGATGCCATTCGTGAGAAGGCAATACAACGCGGCATTCTCAAGCACGATGCCGTCGTTCACAAGGAAGACCTGATCGATATCATATTGCAGTCCGGATTCAGTACAGCTGAAGAAGTGACCCAGATCGCCGGCCGCGGTGTGGGCATGGACGTGGTCAATAGTGAAATCAAACAGCTCGGCGGTCTGCTCGATATCAAGACCGAGCAGGGCAAAGGTACCAACTTTACCATCAGTATGCCGATGAGTCTGTCGGTGACCCGTGCCTTGATGATTCACGTAGGCGAGGAAACCTATGCCATCCCGTTGATGGGCGTGGAATCGGTAGAGCGTGTATCACGTGATGATATCGAGCGTATGCAGAACGAGAAGATTGGCAGTTATCGCTGGTTGGAGAATGACTACCGCTATATCAATCTTGGTACGGCAATGGGTTTGACGGAAGAGAATGCCCTGGCTGAAGAAATGAAGAAAGCACCAATACTGTTGGTGCGTTCCGGTGAACATCGCGCGGCGATTCATGTGGACAGTTTGATTGGTAGTCGTGAAATCGTGGTCAAGCCGGTTGGGCCGCAATTGAGTACCTTGCGGGGTATTGCTGGTGCCACGGTGATGGGTGATGGCAGTGTCGTATTGATTCTCGACCTTGGTGTACTGATCCGTCTTACCAGTGTCGAGCGCGAGGAGGCTTTCGCCGAAGTCGAAGTAGCCGAACCGGTTGTCGTGGAGAAGCATACGCCGCTGGTCATGGTGGTAGACGACTCCATTACCGTGCGTAAGGTTACAACGCGATTGCTCGAGCGCAACAATTTCAAAACCGTATCGGCCAAGGATGGTGTGGATGCGCTTGCACAATTGCAGGAATACAAACCGGATGTCATGTTACTCGACGTGGAGATGCCGCGCATGGATGGTTTCGAACTGGCAACCAATATCCGCAATGATCAAATACTGAAGAATTTGCCGATTATTATGATTACTTCGCGTACGGGACAGAAACACCGCGATCGTGCGATGAGTATCGGTGTAAATATCTATATGGGTAAGCCCTATAGCGAAGGTGAATTACTGGATAACATCAACAATCTGTTAACTCAGAAGGATTAGTGCGGCAGTGTATGGTGTAGACTCAGCCCTGCGCAGTATCGAGAACCAACACACCCGTGTTGTTGATATTCGGAGCGGGGATAAAATACAAACGATGAGTAGCCAGGGCCTGCCACAGATCTCTATCGCGATTGCCTCAGACTCCTTACAACAACGTACAAACCTCCGTAAGATCATGGAACAGTCCGGTTTGAACGTAGTATTAAGTGAACCACTGACCCGCCTGTTTTTGCGTAAACTGGAAAAAACAAATGCGGAAGTCTTGTTACTCGACCTGCACGATGATCAGCCGCATGATGAAGAACTGCTGCATGAAGTCCTGGATACAGTTGAGATCCCCATTATCTTTAATGATGTAACGGCGCTAATGGTCAATGAGCCGGTTAAAAACCCCAAGTGGCATCTTAGTCTGATGCGCAAGATCGCCGAGTCTACCGGCATTGAAGAGTTTGGTGTGTCTGAACCGGCTGTACCTGTCTATCGCGATTTTCCGCTTGCGCCAGCAGATAAAGCAGGCGCGAATCATCGCCTGGCACGAAACGTCTGGGTCCTGGGGTCCTCCCTGGGTGGTCCGGAAGCACTCAAACGTTTTTTACGCGCACTGCCTGCGGATATTCCCGCCGCATTTATTGTGGCGCAACACCTGGGGTCAAACTTTGTCAGTTTGCTGGCAGAGCAGCTCAATCGCGTGAGCAAATTGAATGTGATGGCCCCCAAAGAGGGCCATTTGTTCCAACACCGGGATGTGATCGTGTCGCCGGTAGGGGAGCAGCTGATGATTAACCCCATTGGTAATGTCGAGTTGCATGCGCTGGAGGAAAAATCCAGCTACTCACCCTCGATAGATCTGGTGATTCGTTATGTCGCAGATCGCTTCGGTAAACAGGCGGGTGTCATTATTTTCAGTGGCATGGGTGATGACGGTAAGCTCGGTTGTCAGCACATGCTGGCAAAAGGCGGCCAGGTATGGGTACAGACGTCGGAGAGTTGCGTCGTCAGTAGTATGCCAGATAATGTCAGAACGGTTTGTCAGCCGCAGTTTATCGGTAATCCTGAGCAACTTGCCAAACAACTCGTCAAACATCTCTGCCAACCTGAGGAACACTAGATGGGTGATGTAACAGATTTGACTACACGTGGTAGTAGTGCAGCGGCCCAGAGCCAGCGCCGGCAATACGATGCGATACACTGTCTGTTATTGCCTTTACACATGGATATTGCTCTGTTGCCCAACGCCGCGGTGGCCGAAGTAATTCCCTATACCGAGTCGGTTGCAGTTGAAGATGCGCCGGACTGGCTGGTTGGGTACATTACCTGGCGTGAACGGCGGGTGCCGTTGGTGATGTTTGAGGCTGCCAGCGATGGCGAGGTAGGGCGTATCCACAAGGGGTGCCGGATTGCCGTACTCAACACGCTTAATGGTAATAGTGAGCTACCGTATGTCGCCATCGTCATGCAAGGTCTGCCGAGTCTGCAGATTGTGCGCAGCAATATGATTCAATATGCCGACCGGCCGACGATGCAACGCCAGTCAATCAAGGCCTACGTCAATCTCAACGGTGTTGCCGCGATTATGCCGGATATCGATGAGCTAGAATCCAGGCTGATGCGTATCCATCATTAGGCTGGCGACGCCACTCTCCCTGACTGACTTTTCAATAGTCACCCCACAAGGTCTGCAATGCCGCGCTGATCGCTACCGCTGCGGTCTCCGTGCGCAAAATGCGCGGGCCTAGTTGCACGACGCGGAATCCGTGATGACTAGCTTGAATGACTTCCTGTTCACTGAGTCCGCCTTCCGGCCCGATCAGGACGCAGACACTGGTGGGTGCAGGTTGAATGGCATTTAAGCGCGTGGTACCGCTAGTATCGAACACCAGTTTGCATTCTGCCGAAATACTGGCAATCCATTGGGATATTTCACTCACGCCATGTAATGATGGCAGAACACTGCGCCCGCATTGTTCACAGGCACTCACAATAATTCCCTGCCAGTGTTGTCGCCGTGATTGTTCACGTTTGCTGTCCAGCTTGACCACTGTATATTCGGTCAACAATGGCGTGATACTTTGCACGCCTGTCTCCACCAGTTTCTGGATAGCGTAATCCATGCGTTCGCCCTTGCTGATACCCAGACCTACATGGAGTTGCAATGGGGACTCTGTCTTCGCATCTACCGCTTGTAACAGTTTAATAACGGCGTGTTTGCCAGCTGAATTGGTCAACACCGCTTCATAACTATCGCCCAGACCGTTAAAGATAACCAGGTTTGCCCCTTCGCGCAGACGCAGAACCTTGAGCAGATATTGACTGGCGGCAGCATCCAACTCGATTTCCTGTTTGTCGCGTAGTGAAATTGCCTGATAGATGCGAGGGACACGCATGGTCGAACTCGTCAAGTGCGGGTGGCGTGGTGGATGCCGTCAATAGCGGTCTTCGCCATCAGGCGAATCTCATCCTCGCTGATGACGTATGGTGGCATGAAGTAGACCACATTGCCGAGTGGTCGCAATAGCACACCCTGTTGCAGTCCATGCTGGTAGACCTTGAGTCCGCGCCGTTCCTGCCAGGGGTAGGCTTCACGGGTAGTTTTGTCTTTGATCATTTCGATTGCCAGGATCATGCCGGTTTGTCGCACTTCCGCGACGTGCGGGTGATCGCGCAATTCCTTGACCGAATCAGCCATGAGTGTGGCAAGTTTGCGATTGTTGTTGATTACATCTTCGCGTTCAAAGAGATCCAGTGTCGCCAATGCCGCACTGCAGGCAAGCGGGTTACCGGTATAACTGTGTGAATGCAGAAAGGCAGTGAGTTTTTCGTACTCGGCATAAAATGCCTGATAGATTTGTTCATGGGTGAGTGCAACCGAAAGTGGCAGGTAGCCGCCGGTTAGTCCTTTGGACAGACACATGATGTCGGGCGTGATCGCCGCCTGCTCACAGGCGAACAGCGTACCGGTGCGGCCAAAACCGACAGCGATCTCATCGGCAACCAGATGGACATTGAATTCATCACAGGCCGCACGCAGGCGTTTGAGGTAGATCGGATCATACATGCGCATGTTGCCGGCGCACTGGACCAGTGGTTCGACAAACACGGCACAGACTTCATCCGCGTGCTGTTCCAGTGCCTGGCGCATGTGGCTAAACATCTGTTCGCTGTGCTCGCGCCAACTGGTGCCAGGTTCGCGCTGAAAACAATCGGGTGAGGGTACGGTGATCGCCCGCATCAATAGTGGCTGATAGGTTTCTTTATATAAGGCGACATCACCTACGGCCAGTGCACCCAGGGTCTCACCATGGTAACTGTTACTCAGGGTGATGAATTTGGTTTTGCGTGTGTAGCCGCGGTTTTTCCAATAATGGAAACTCATTTTCAGTGCAACTTCGATGGCCGAGGAACCGTTGTCAGCGTAAAAACAATGCTGCAGGCCGGCGGGTGTAATCCTGGCCAGACGCTCCGATAGCTGGATCACGGGTTCGTGGGTGAAACCGGCGAGAATGACATGTTCCAGTTGTTCCAACTGCAGACGAACACGTTCGTTAATATAGGGGTTCGCATGGCCGAAGATATTGACCCACCAGCTTGAAATCGCATCCAGGTACTTTTTACCGTCAAAGTCTTCCAGCCATACTCCTTTGCCGGATTTGATCGGTATCAGCGGCAGCCACTCGTGGTCTTTCATCTGACTGCACGGGTGCCAGACATGGGCCAGGTCACGTTGCTTGAGGGAGTTGTTATCGTTCATTCGCGCACCCGGTGTGACGCTGTAATGAAACAATCTGTCAGAGTCCGAGATTGTGCCACAGTGCCAGGGTCGCGGCAGACTGATTCAGGGTATAAAAATGCAGGCCCGGTGCCCCTGCCTGTAGCAGTTGTTCACACAATGCCGTGACCACCTCTTCACCAAATTGCCGGATCGATTCTTTATCATCCCCGAAGGCCTCCAGGCGTTTGCGGATCCAACGTGGGATCTCCGCCCCACACATATCGGAGAATCGCGCCAGCTGAGTGTAATTGGTAATGGGCATGATACCCGGCACGATCGGGACGTTCACCCCGCGTTTTTCACATTCATCAACGAAGCGAAAATAGGCATCCGGGTTGAAAAAGTATTGTGTCAACGCACTGTTGGCACCGGCATCAATTTTACGTTTGAAGTTGTCCAGATCGGTGAAGGCATTTTTAGCTTGGGGGTGGACCTCGGGATAGGCCGCAACCGAAATCTCGAAGTCAGCAACCTCTTTCAGTCCTGCAATCAGCTCGACTGCATTGGCATAGCCGCCCGGATGCGGGGTGTAGTGGCCGCCGCCCTCTGGCGGATCGCCGCGCAGCGCCACG
>JBECKZ010000190.1:0-2782 GCA_040235555.1 Thiohalomonadales bacterium
CGCAACTCAGGTGAGAGTGCATATATGATGGCGGTTTTGAGTCCGTGCGGGGGTGAAGGACGGTCACAGCTTGCTGCAGAACTTGCCATTGCCTTTGCAAAAATGAATCGACCAACTTTGCTTGTCGATGCGGATTTTCGTAACCCAAAGCAGCACATTCTTTTTTCTGCGAATAACAGTGGTGGTTTAGCGCAGGCAATTGAGTCAGGCCAAATACCGGATTTACTTGGAGTAGAAAATTTACCGAATTTATTAGTGATGACGGCGGGTGAAATTCCTGAAACTCCGCTGGAGTTACTCACGAGTGATACATTCGCCAGGATGATCGAGTACATGCGGGATAATTTCGAATACATTATATTCGATACGCCGCCGGTGGCGAAATATTCTGACGGGCTCGTTATCGCCAATCTGGTCCGGGATGTGTTGGCTATCAGTCGTGCAAAACACACACCCTACAAACGCATGCGCGACATGCTGCGCAAACTGACAGTAACGAATTCACAAATACTAGGTGGGATTATTAATCATTTTTGATTACATGCTTGAGTACTGTTACTGAAGTACAAAGCCTGTAATGACTTTAGACTTATGAATATATTATGGGTTTAAATACACAGAACACTGTCAGTGCCAATGGTCATGTATGGAAGATAGATAATCGATATTCTATTCTTCTGGCCGGTATGGTATGTCTGTTATTCATTCAAATGATCGTGCCAGATGGATTTAACTATAATCTTAAGCCAGGAGAATTGCCTACATCCGGCAGTGCACTCAGCCGTCTGATATGGATGTCACTGCTGGTAATGGGTGTCTTATTTACGGTATGGCGTGCAGGACTGGCATGGTTATTGGTGCGCAGCCTGAATCCGTTTTTCCTGCTGTTAATTTTTCTGGCGGTTTACAGTCTTTACTGGTCTATCGAACCATCCTTGACCGTGCGGCGCCTCGTTCGGCTGGCCACATTTGTGTTTGTCTGCAGTGCGTTCGTATTGAGCGCTTGGCATGCCAGACGCTTCCAGAATGTCGTGCGATCGGTATTGACCCTTGTCCTGTTCGGCTCGATTGTATTTGTTTTCGTATCGCCAAGGTTGGCGATCGAACAATCAACATCAGCTGAATTAGTCGGTGCATGGCACGGATTGGCAACACAAAAAAATGGCCTGGGTGCTCTGGCCTGCTTCGGAGTTATATTCTGGTTCCACGCGTGGTTGACTCGTGAAGTCAAACCGATGTCTGCACTTATTGGTGGCAGCATTGCTGCGATTTGTCTGGTATTTTCACGCAGTTCGACATCAATTGGCACCACGGTAGTGGTGATGACGTTGCTTGTCATGTTGTTGCGAATGCCTTCACCTCTTCGGTGGATCCGACCCTTTCTGGTTTCTATGATGGCAGTGCTTATCCTGCTCTATGCGATAGCTATGTTGAAAATTGTTCCAGGTATGAGTTTCATACTAGACCCTATTGTGGCCCTCACCGGGAAAAATTTGACGTTTTCTGGTCGTACCGAAATCTGGGCCATCATAGCAGAACACATCAAACTGCATCCCCTGATGGGCACGGGATATCAGGCCTACTGGACTCCTCAACCCATTCCTGGAAAACCTTCTTATGTGTTTTTAGATAGGATGCAAGGTTTTTATCCTGGTGAAACGCACAATGGTTATCTGGACGTGATTAATGATCTGGGATGGGTCGGTCTTTTCTGTCTGATGGCATATTTCTTTACCTATATTCGACACAGTCTGCAATTGTTCGAAATCGACAGTAACCAGGCCGCGCTGTATCTGGCGATATTTTTTCAACAAGCGATTACCAATCTGTCTGAGGCTCATTGGTTCAATGTGCAGAGCGTTGATTTTGTGATCATGACAGTGGCAACGCTGTCACTCGGTCGCAGCCTGCTGGAGCAACGATTGCGCACGGTATTTGGCGATCCCTATTCATCAATCGATGGAAATCAAGATGATTTATCTGTCCGCATGCAAACAGGTTACGGACGGTTTCAGCAATATAGGAATATGACGCTATGAAGAATACGCCAGTTTTTACGCATGCCGGTAAGACGATACCTTCACTCGATGGTATTCGCGCGGTTGCGATTATTATGGTGTTCTTCGCGCACAGCGGACTCGAAAATTATATTCCTGGCGGCCTGGGTGTTACGATATTTTTTGTATTGAGTGGTTACCTGATTACAACGCTCATGCGCATCGAATACAACAAGACCGGAAGTTTTCACTACCGTGGTTTTTATCTGCGTCGCGTATTGCGATTGATGCCGCCGCTTATCATCATCGTGGCCGTGACCGGCCTGCTTTCTGCAGCGGGTGTTATCAACGGGCACTATAGCTTCAGTGGCCTCATGTCAGTGCTGTTCTATTTTGGCAATTATCATATGTTAGCGACGGATTTTCATGGCACTCCTGCAGGCCTGAGCGTGATATGGTCATTGGCCATTGAGGAACAGTATTATCTTTTATTTCCACCGCTGGCAGTATTGTTGTTTCGTACTGGCCGTACTGGCTTTTCTGCAACAACACTCTTTGTGCTTTGTATGGCAGTATTGGGGTGGCGTTACTGGTTGATCTCGCATGGTGCAGCTGAGGAGTATCTGTACAGGGCCACGGATGCGCGTGTTGATTCCATCCTCACTGGTTGCCTGCTGGCGGTGTTACATAATCCCTGGCTTGACCCGGTGACATCGCGAAAACCCCTAAAGGACTGGCTGGTTGTCTCAGTCTGTATCGCGATATTGCTTGGTACCCTGCTATAT
>JBECKZ010000223.1:0-13374 GCA_040235555.1 Thiohalomonadales bacterium
GCGTTCTGCGGGCAGATCTTCACGCAGCTGTAGCATTCCCAGCATTGTTCCGGTTCCTGGTTGTATGACTTCATGGCGTGACCGGTTTCAGAGCCGTCCTTGTCCAGACGCATCAGGTCGTGCGGGCAGATGTACATGCACGCAGTCTTATCCTGGCCCTTACAACCATCGCACTTGTCAGTACGTACGAATGTAGGCATGTTACTAACTCCTCTTCTTAGTTAACTAAAAGATTAAAACTTCCACTTCCACGCCCACTGTTCCCAGCAAACGTGATGAAGACGTGTTTGCCTGAGCGCTCAGGCAGAACTGCATTTCGTGACCAAGTCAGACATGATGTAACCGACTGGTTCCAGCCAACCGAACGACTTGCCAGTGACCAGAAATGCCCGGCGAGCGGTGCTACCCGGGCCGCCTAACTTAGCGACTTTTAACCGCAAAATAAAGGCATTTTTCCTTTAAAAACCATAGTTTTACATTGATTGGTATAAGCGAATTTTATGCACCAAAAACGCCTGAAAATACCGGAATTTTGCGCGCAAACACTCTACAGAAATCACCTGGAACCGTGTATGTCCCATAGTGAATAGGCAAGAAAAAACCCGCCAGATTGGCGGGTTTTTAGCTAGGTCAAATCTCAATATCAGTCTTACAGACTCTGGTAATACTGGATCAGGATCTGGGCCACCTCGGGACGGGAGAACTCCTTGGGCGGGGCAATCCCATTACCCAGCATCTCGCGGACCTTGGTGCCGGACAGCAGCACGAAGTCTTCCTTGGTGTGATCCGGGGCTTCGTTCATCATCACAACCTTGTTCAACTTCTTGGACCAGGCGGTGTGGTCGGCGCGGAAAATCTCGATGGCCAGGGCACCCTTAGGTACTTCGTCATCGAAGATGGTCTGGGCATCGAAGGCGCCGTAATAATCACCCACACCGGCATGGTCTCGGCCGATGATGAAGTGGGTGGCCCCCATGTTCTGACGGAAATAGGCATGGAGGACGGCTTCACGCGGGCCGGCGTAGAGCATGTCGAAGCCGTAACCGGTGACCATGGCGCTGTTGGGCGGGAAGTACAGCTCGACCATCTTGCGGATGGCGGCGTCACGCACCGGGGCCGGGATGTCACCCTTCTTGAGTTTGCCCAGCAGCATGTGGATGACCAGGCCATCACAGCCCAGACGGTCCATGGCCATGTGGCAAAGTTCTTCGTGGGCCAGGTGCATAGGGTTACGGGTCTGGAACGCCACGATTTTCTTCCAACCGCGTTCGGCGATCTCGTTGCGGATTTCTACCGCGGTACGGAAGGTATCCGGGAAATCGGTAATAAAGTAGCTGAAATTCAGGACCTTGATCGGGCCGGAGACGGCGAAACGGCCCTGGCCGTTGAAGGCGGCTACACCCGGGTGCTCGCTGTCTTCGGTGCGGTAGACCTTCTGGGTCATGGTTTTCATCTGGGCATCGGAGACTTCTTCGATGGCTTCCACATCCATCACCGCCAGGATCGGGTTGCCATCAACATTTGGGTCACGCAGGGCGATGCGCTTGGCACCCTTAATGGCATCCACGTTTTCCAGCAGGCACATCACCGGTACCGGGAAGAAAGCGCCATTGCTCAAGGTCATTTTTTCGGCGGCGCCCATGGCATCAGCGACGTTCATGAAGCCTGGCAGGGGGCTGAAGTAACCGCCGCCCATCATCACAGCATTGCCGGCGGCCTGGGAGCTGATGATCACCGACGGCAGTGATTCGGCTTCCTTGCTGAGTTGTTCGTGTTCGTTTGAGTCATAGACGAAGAGCGGTTTAAGCTCATCAGAACCAACTGGTTTAATCATTTTTATCTCTCCACAATATTAGGCCGCGTAGGCTCTTGGCAAAACTGAAAATGGTGAACAGGTCTGGTCGTGCAAACATTCTTATATATGGGTCCTGATTCCGTGGTGAACGGCGCGCGGCGCGGCAGCAGGACCACCAAAAAGGGCGCTAACTATACAACACTCTATAACCACTGAATAATAGGGAAATTTATGAGGGTATAGATAGAGATCAGCCTCGTTGCCAGAATCTGGGTGACTCAATTTGCTTTCCAGGTACCGCAATATAAAACAAATAGCATCGAGGCTGGGAAACTCCCATGGCGAGGAAGTGGAGACAGAATTTGTAAACAGCGAAGCTGATCGGCGCATTGGTGGCGTGATGTTTGGAGTGTGCTCCAACATCAAGCAAGGTTGACGGACTTTTATAAAAGTTTTACTACAGAAATAAAAAAAGCGTGGCAGTCGCCACGCTTTTTATCAGCTTTGAAGGGCGAATAGCTTACGCCGCTTTGTGCTTTTCCTTGGCTTCGCGGGCTGCTTTGGCTTCATCCGGTGAATAGGCCTTGCCCTGCCACAGCATCTCGTAAGCAATCTCTTCGTTGCCGTTTTCGCACAATTCCAGCACCTGTTTAAATAGTGGCTGGAAGGTCTTGGACTTGTGCGACTCTTCGTGGTCTTCGAAAGATTTCCAGAAGGTCACGATCAGGGCCTCTTTACCTTTCATCGGGCTTTCCACAGCCTGGCCGATGGTGGAGCCTTCATTGGAGACGGCTCCGCTGTTCAGCGCAACGAAACCACCGATGAAACCGGTATCGGAGTGGTAGGTCTTCACGTTTTCACACAGGAAGGCGACGCGCTCCTGCAGATCATCGATACTGTATTCGGGTTTGATGATGACGCGGTTGATGGTGACAACCCCATCGTACGGGAAATTGCTGATTAAACCGTTTGCCATACTAACCTCCAACTAAATAAGTATTTAATTAATTACTTATAAATATAGGGAGGTATAAAAATTATTCAATAGCCTTAATAAAATTTTAATAGCCCTAGCAAATTTGTCAGTTTTTGCACCGAATACGTGCATTTGAAGTATCTATTTGTTATTAAAGCATTTATGTTGAAAAACTACCGTGGTGGCAGGCCGGATACACTATGCCCGAACCCAGTATCGTTCGGCAGCATCGGGCTGGCCATGATTATCCGGAGGGGCGAACATTTGGGTAAGTGAGCTGGCCTGCCTGGATACGACCGTGGCACTAGCGGGTGATGATCATGCGATAAAAATTGCACTGACTGCGTTTAGGATTACGTCCGGCAGAACCAGATCACTCGATGTGTTTATGCCAGAGGCTGCGGATATTTTCTGATAAGGTCATGGGGTCAAAGGGTTTGGGGATAACGTCGATGGCGCCCTGTTGGCGCAGTTGCGCGACTTCACTGGGCTGGACCTTGGCAGTCATGAACATGGCCGGTACCGCCTTCAGCCCCGGCAGTTTGCGTAATTCGTGCAGCGTGGTGACGCCATCCATGCCGGGCATCATGACGTCGAGCAACAGTAGATCGGGTTTGAAATCAGGGCCACGTTCAAGTGCCTCAAGTCCTGAATTGCAGATCTCCACGATAAAACCGCCGACATTCTCCAGGGCAATACGTGCGACGGCCTGGATATCCGGCTCGTCTTCCACATACAGGATACGTTTGAGTTCTTGCATCATTGTGTCGTACTGGATGAATTCAAATATTGTTGTTCTGTGGTTTCACGTTCCTTAATCACGGACATTATCACATTGATGAGCTCATTGCGGCTATCCTTGGATTTGACCAGGGCAGCCTTGACCTTGTGGGCGACATCCTTGCCGACTTCGTGTGCCGAGAAGATGACTACCTGGGGCATATACTCGACATCATCGAGGTCGCGGATCAGATCCAGGCCGGAACCATCGGTCAGTTCCACGTCGAGCAGGATCAAATCAAATACTTCTTCACGCAATTTATTGTGTGCGTCATACAGGGTTGGTGCGACTACCAGGTCTACCTGACCGCGTAGCAAGACGCGCACCATTTCGTAAATGATCGGATCGTCTTCCACGTGCAGGATGCGTGGTAATCCCTGTTTGTAGGTTGCGATCATCTGCACGGCAGACAACAGGCGTGATTCATCCAGCGGTTTCTCCAGCCAGTCGACAATACCGAAGGCGCTGCCGTTGAGCCGGCGCCGCGCCTGATCCGCGACCGCTGAGACCACGATCACGGGCAGCTCACGTGTGCGGTCCTGGCGCCGCAATTCGCGGATCAGTTTGATCCCTTCCGGATCGTAGCGTCTGCCCAGTTCATCGGGCAGGGCGAGGTCAAGGGTGACGGCCAGGTAATGATTGTCCTTGATGAGTTGCTTGGCCTGTTCCACGGTACGGGCAATGTCAGCATCAAATCCGGCCTGCGACAGAATGATGCGAAGCATATAGGCGATGTCTGCATCATCTTCACAGATCAGAATACGATACTTTGAGGCAGCGAGTTTGGGTGGTTCTTTGTCCTTGCTCTGGGTCCAGATCGGTAAATCAAAAAAGAAGGTCGTGCCAATATTCACGCGTGAAATGAAATCAATTCGCCCGCCGTGTTGTTCCACGATGGCCTTGCTGATGCTGAGACCCAGACCGGTACCACCGAGGGAACGTGTATCCGAGGCATCGGCCTGGGCAAATTTTTCGAAGATGTGTTTCTGGAAGTTTTGCGGTATGCCTTTGCCATTATCCGTGATGGAGATGCGTACTTTCTGTGTGCGTTGTACTGCTGACAGTTCAACCTGCGAACCCGGGGTGGAAAACTTGGCAGCATTGGATAACAGGTTATTCATGACCTGCATCAGGCGGTCTTCGTCGGCGTAGACCGAGATTTCTTCCGGACACTGGGTAATCCGGAATTTAACATCAAACTGCTGACCATAGGCATAGTTGGCCTGGATCGCGGCTTCGAGGAATTCATGCAGGTTAAGCAGATTGTAGTGATAGACCATCTTGCCGGATTCGATTTTCTCGATATCGAGAATGTCATTAATCAATAGCAACAGGCGTTCGGTATTCTTGTTGGCGATACCGACCAGGGTCTGTGCCTGATCCGGAAGGCTGCCACCGGCTCCACCGACTAGCAGACCGAGTGAGCCACGCACTGAGGTCAGCGGTGTCCGCAGTTCGTGTGAGACGGTGGAGATAAATTCGTTCTTGATGTGTTCGACCTTTTTCCGTTCGGTGATGTCGTTGAAGATGACCACGGCACCGGCGATCTCGTTGTTTTTACGAATCGGCGTCACCGTGTATTCGACCGGGAAGAATGCGCCTTCCTTGCGCCACATGACTTCGTTGGAGACGCGCTGGATGTCACCTTCAGTGATTGCCTTGTAAGTCGGGCTGAATTGATACGGATATTCGTTCTTGTCCTGGTAACTGTGCTGGGCAAAATCGTGCATGCGTTTGCCGATCAGGTCGATCGCATCGTAACCGAGCATGCGCGCTGCGGCCGGATTGACGAAGGTGATATTGCCGTCGAGGTCAAGACCGTAAATACCTTCACCGGCAGACTCCAGCAACAGGCGTGCACGTTCTTCGGCGTGGGCAAGGTTTTCCGCAATGCGTCGGCGTTCTGTAATGTCGCGTACGATGGCCACGAAGCGGGGTTCCTGATCCACCGGATAGATATATTGCAGGAAGACCTCCACCGGGATCAGATGGCCGCTGCGATGGCGGTGATACGATTCGAAGGTGATGGCATTACGGCGACCTTCAATCATGGGTTGTAACATGCCGCGGAAGCTGTCTTCATCGTATTCGGTCAGAATATCCACCGGGGTCATGCGCAGCAAATCGCCATAACTGAAGCCAACCTGCTCCATGGCGCCCTGGTTGATGTAGAAGAAACGCAGGGAGTCCGGTGAGAACATGAAGACGCAGTCGAGGGTCATGTCCAGGGTGGTCTTGAAACGGCTGATTTCTTCTTCCGCCTGTTGCTGGCGACTGATGTCGCGCGCGATTGCCACGAAACCGATGATGTTGTCGTGCTGATCATGCAGCGCTGTCATGGTCATGACCACCGGGAAGCGTTTGCCACTCTTGCTGATATAGGTCCATTGTTGTTCATCGGCGATACCGATACGGGCCTTGGCCACGAAGGTTTCAAAACCGGGACGTACCAGTTGCCCCAGCTCTTCGCTGATCTTGATTGAACGTTGGGAGATCTCGTCGCGGTCGTGGAAGATCTCGGGTGTCACTTTGCCGATGAGTTCCTTGCCGCTGTAACCCAGCATTTGTTGCGCAGCGGCATTAAAAGTCTGGATGATGCCGCGGGCATCAGTGGAAATAATACTGAGCTTGGCACTGTCGAGGATTCCCTGTTTGAAGGCCATGGTATCCTGCAACAGGCGTTCGGCCTGGCGGGTGAGAGTGATGTCACGAATAATACCGGTAAAGTGGCGGCGGCTACCCAGGCGCATTTCACTCACCGCCAGCTGCATGGGGAAACTGGAACCGTCAGCGCGCATACCAATGACTTCACGTCGGATCCCGAGGATCTTGGGCTGGTTGCTGGCGAGGTAGCGTTTCATATAGGTGTCGTGCAGATCGCGATCCTCGCCACCCATCAGCATACTGATGTTGCGACCGAGAATTTCCTTGGCGCGATAACCGAAGATTTTTTCCGCTGCTGGATTGAACGTTTCGATAAAGCCCTGTTCATTGATCGTGATAATGCCATCCACTGCGGTGTCGAGAATCGCCGCAATGCGTGTTTCACGTTCACGCACCGCCTCTTCAGCCTGCTTGCGTTCGGTGATATCGGTATGTGTACCGACCGCGCGCAAGGGTTTGCCATACTTGTCGCGTTCCACTACCTTGCCGCGATCCAGGATCCAGACCCACTTGCCGATCTTGGTTTTGACCCGGTGTTCACTCTGGTAGATCGGGGAATTGCCGGTCAGGTGTTCGAGCAGTTTTTCTTTCACCGCCGCGAAATCATCCGGGTGGATGAGTTTTTCTTTCGCATTAATATGTGGTTTGACTTCACCTGGTTCGTAACCCAGCATGGTTTGCCAGCGCGGGCTGAAGTAGACCGAGTTGGTTTTGATATCCCAGTCCCACAGACCATCGTTGGCACCTTCGAGTGCGAGTTTCAACTGCTCTTCAGATTCGCGTAATGCACGCTCGGTGTGGATGCGCTGTTGCTCATTGCGCAAGGCCCAGATCAGGTTGGCCGAGGCCGTCGCCAGGGGTGCCAGGGTGTACAGGAAGGATTCGTGAAAGCCATCGGGGCTGTTAGCCAGGCCAAACATACCCACGAGCTGGGTACCGTGGTACAGCGGTACGCCGAGAAAATTATGGAGCGGAGGACTGCCATCTGTCAGCGATTTCAGATTGTCGTCACTATTCAGATTATTGGAGATGAGTGGCGCGCCGGTGCGCAACACTTCGCTGAACACGTTCTTGCCATTGAAAACTTCCGTGCTGCGAATCATCTCGTTCATAAACGTCATCAGTTCCTTACTGCTGTCATAGCGCTGGTTCATGGCGCGCACGCGCAGATTCGGATGGCCGTCCTTGTTGTAAAACGTCTCGGCGATAAAACCGACATTACTGTATGACAGTGTCAGCAGGTCCGACAGGATCTGTTCGAACATCGCCGTTGGCTGTTCGCTGTCGCTGATGAAATAGGACTGGGCGCGACTGATGGATTGCAATAACTGGTTCTTGGTTTGCAGCTGTTGCTCGGATTCGCGGCGTTCGATTTCCAGGCCAAGCCACTGTGCCATTAACTGCAGGAAACGAAAATCTTCCGGTGAGAACTTGCCCGGATACGGGGCGTAGCTGGAAAAGTGTAATGTGCCGTATATCTTGCCGCGCACGAACACCGTGGTGCCGATAAAGGATTTGATCCGGCGTTTTCGAAAATAGGGATGATCCAGTCCCTGACTTTCATCGGTCTCTTCGATCCCGATTGGTTCACCGCGTTTGAGCGTATGTCGGCAATAGGTATTGCCCATGTTGAAACTTATTCCGGGTTGCAGGCCGTTATCGGGACTGACCGCCGCGACAATGATATTGAGATTACCCTCGACGCGCGAAAGGATGCCGATATCCATTGCGAATTCATCCAGGCCCATCACCAGTAGTGATCGGGTCTTCTCATGAGAACTCATCTCCGAGGAAACCGTGGTTTGTTGCAGGTGGCTGAGGCGGCGTTGTTCGCGTTCCAGCATCGTACTTTGCCGCAGCACAAACATGTCGGAACGGCGCATCAGCCACAGTGCCGTACTGCCCAGCAACAGTAACAGACTGACCGCCCACATCGTGGTTGTCCAGATCGGGGTAAGAGGTCCCTGCTTGATACGGATTGCGGCCATATCCCAATGTGTCCCCGGGACGAGAACCCGGTAACTGATTTGTTGCTCCAGGGCATTACCCAGGGCCTTTGGTGTGATGGTGGCGTTCTTGTTTTCGGTATCGGCATCGATCACATCATCCTGATCCGAACGCAACAACAGCACGCGGTAATTTTGCAGCCGATTACTCTCGAGCATTTGCATGATATTTTTCGGATGAAAGCTCAGATACAGGATCACGAAGTCGTGATTGGGGCTCGGTATCCGGGTCAGCAGGCTGTAGTACCGTCCCAGTGGATGCGTGTGAAAATAGATGGGTGGCTGGATACCGGATTGTGCGAAGATGCGCAGCTCATCGCGGGCCTTGTCATCGATCTGGTGATGGGGATCATCGAGCAGGAGCTGACCGGAGCTGTCGGCCAGTGTCAGGTTAAACAGATTGGGGAAAACCTGCTTGAATCGGGTGTAAAGATTATTAAACCCCTCCTGATCGAGGGGTGAGTTGATCAGGTGCTTGATATCTTTATGCCGGTTCTCGATCAGCAGATCGACACTGTGGCGCATGTCGCGCACGTGCATCGACAGTTCCTGGGCTGCGCCTACAATGGCGGTCCTGAGCAGGGTCTGCTTTTCCAGTTCGCTGGCATTGTACTGATTGACGGCGTGCCACAGGATCATGCCGCAGGCCACCAGCAGGATCCCCAGCAGGGAAAGGATCCGTAATTGTTGCGGCGATTTGGGCAGATAAAGCTTCATGTTGGTCTATAGCTATTATGGTCTGGCACGGGTAGCCCGAGCCATAGGCCTATCGTAGCTATATAAAGGAATGGAGAACAGAGCAAATACGTGCAGCCACGACGGCTGCACGTTTTGTCCGGAGGAGCGGTAGGCTTATCGCAGGTAGAGGAACAGGGCCATGTCGCCGCGCTGGATATTCAGTAGCAGGGCCTGGCTACCTTTCACTGCGCGCGCAAGATCATCCAAACTCTTGATTGTACGGCGATTTGCCGAGACGATGACGTCACCCTTACGCAGTCCGGCGCGCCAGGCAGGGCTGCCCGCCGCAACATCGGCGACCAGTACGCCCTGGATCTGGCCATACAGCGGATTGCCCTGGGTAATGTCAGTGAAGACAGCCCCCTCCAGTTGCGGATTGATGTTTTTGCCCGTGGACTGGGCCGATTTTGGTTGTTCCACTTCAGCGACGAGGGTCTGGTGTTTGCCCTCGCGCAGGATTTCCAGCTTCACCTTCTCACCGACCCGCAGCACCCCGATGAAATTACGCAGGTCGGAGGCATCACGCACCAGCCGGCCATTGACGTCGACAACGATGTCACCTGCCTTGAGTCCGGCCTTGTCGGCGGCGGAGTTCGGGGTGACCTTGGTGATGACCGCACCGGCGCGACCATTGGGCAGATTGAAGGCCTGCTCCAGTTCCGGAGTCAGGTCCTGGGCCTGGGCACCGAGTTGACCGCGTTTGACTTCGCCGTGGGCGATCAACTGGGTCATGATCTCGTGCGCCATGTTGATAGGGATAGCAAAACCGATACCGATGTTGCCGCCGCTTTGCGAAAAGATTGCCGTGTTGATACCAATAAGATCACCGGCCAGATCGACCAGCGCACCACCGGAATTACCGGGATTAATGGAGGCGTCAGTCTGAATGAAATCTTCATAGCCTTCGATGCCAAGTCCGCTGCGGCCGAGGGCACTGATGATGCCGGAGGTCACGGTCTGGCCCAGTCCGAACGGGTTCCCAATGGCCACCGCGAAGTCACCCACGTGTAACTTGTCCGAGTCACCCAGTTTTAGCGCGGTCAGCTTATCGGCCTTGATCTGTACCACGGCGATATCGGTTTCCGGGTCGGTGCCGATGAGTTTGGCCTTGAAGCTGCGGCCATCCTTGAGTGTCACGGTGATCATATCGGCCTTGTCGATCACGTGGTTGTTCGTCAGGATGTAACCCTTTTTGGCATCGACGATCACGCCGGAGCCAAGAGCCTGGGTGCGGCGTTCTTGCGGTTGTTGCTGCGGCAGATCAAAGAAGTGGCGAAAGAACGGATCACTGAACAACGGACTTTCCTGCACACGCACATGGCCACTGGTCGCGATGTTGACGACTGCCGGCATGGTGCGTTCGAGCATGGGTGCCAGCGAGGGCAGTGGTTTGCCCTGGCTATCCACCAGGGGCAGGGCGGCATGACTGGCGGTGGTTAGCGCCCAGAACAAAAACAGAAGAAAGGTTGTTATTGTCGTTTTGCGTTTCATGAATGTTGTACCTCAATGCGTCGACGTTGGTGTTGTTGTGTTTTGGGCAGGGTGACGGTGAGCACGCCGCGCTTGTATTGGGCCTTGGCCTTGCTTTCATCCACGGCCGCCGGCAGTGGAATCGCACGTTCGAATGCGCCGTAGGCGCACTCCGTGATGTGATAACGCCCGGATTTGTGTTCGCGTGCCGCCTGCTTGGTGCCACGGATCACCAGTTGCTCATCCACCACGGCGATTTCGAAATCGTTGGCGTCCATGCCCGGCGCCTCCATGCGCACGCTAATTTCATCCTCGCTTTCTTCCATGTCCACAACCAGTAGCGCCCAGCGCGAACCGCGCAGCATGGCGATGTCCTGCGCGGTCTGCAGATTGTCGTTACGGGTTAACGGTTTGAAGCGGGTCAGTGCATTGCTGGCATTTTCACGCAATTGCTGCCAACCCTCGGCAATGTCGTCCCACATGTTTTGCAAACCCTGGCGGAGTTGCTCGAACGTACTCATATACGTCACCTCACAGGCAAGTCAGAAACAACGTGATGAATTGCAAAAATGAAAGACAGGGATACCAGGAAAGATGTCCCTGCCTTTCATGCACCACTGATGTCATCAACTACGATGGAGAGGGTGCGTAGCTGCGATACATCCCTGGTGGCTCACGTTTGTCTTGTTGCATCAGAACAGACAAACAAAATATCGAAAAAGTTCAGGGTATTAGCCAATCTGTAATGACCTGCACCACGCACGGGTGTGCGTGGTGATGTCATGCAATAACTTTATTCCTGTACCGAGATTTTGCGCGGCTGTACTTTTTCGTGCTTTGGAATCGTGATTTCCAGCACGCCGTTCTTGCTCTTGGCCGCAATCTTGTCGGCGTCGGCGGTGTCCGGCATGGTGAAGCGACGATAGAAAGAGCCATAAGAGCGTTCGACACGCTTGTAACCTTCCTTCTCTTCCTTCTTCTCGGATTCGCGCTCGCCCTTGATGGTGAGCATGCCGTTCTCCATGTGCACCTCGATGTCCTTCGGGTCGACACCCGGGATATCGGCGATGATGGTAAAGGCGTTTTCGCTTTCCTTGATGTCTACGGCCGGGGTCCAATCACTGGTGACCACGCTGCCGGCTTCACCACCACTGCGCTCGTATGCGCGATCCATTTCTTTGCGGAGCTGATCCAGCATGCTCCAGGGTTCATATCGTACCAGTGCCATAGTTGTCGTCTCCTTTGTTGGTATAACCAAATTCCTGCCAGGCATTTGTCCTGACGTCTGTTTCGATAAATAGGATTCGATGCCGGAATGATCAAGCACTTGAAATCGGTCGCAAAGACACTATTGCTTCACGCTTGATCTGGATCAGTGAGTTAGCGCCAGCTTACCCCGGAGATCGCAAAAAATGGGGGTATATTAGAAACACAAGATATAGTGTTAGAGCAATACACAGGCTATCCACAAGCTATCGCCAGCTTGTCCACAGAATTTGCCAAGTATTTGATTTATATATGGGAAAAAACTTTAGATTTTTATGTTAACGGATGTTGACAGATCCCGTCAATTCGCCTAATTTTCACAACATCCCCAATATCTTGTGTTTTTACAAATCGCGCTTTCAGACGCGGCGCAGGACGTCGAAAGTCGTGAGAAAACATGCTTTTACTAATATATATAAATGAACTGGTTGTCCTCCTTTGCCATGGCAAACCGGTGTGCAATTTACTTACTAGACGTACCACGGACAGGAGGATGCGAATTTGAACAAACGTGCCCATTTGAAAGAAGTGAAACCCCAATCAGTAACTGATATCCCTTTTCAATCCGCCTCCCTCGACATCTGGGACAAGAAATATCGCCTCAAGGCCAAAGACGGACGCATCATCGATGACACCATCGATGAAACCTACCAACGCGTTGCCCGGGCCCTGGCGGAAGTCGAACCGGCGGAGGGTCGTCAGCACTGGTACGAGGAGTTTCTGTGGGCGCTGCGCCACGGCGCGATCCCGGCCGGCCGCATCACTTCCAATGCCGGCGCCCTGGAACACAAACCGGCGACCTCCACCATCAACTGTACCGTGTCCGGCATCATTCATGACTCCATGAATGACATCCTGCAAAAGGTGCACGAGGCCGGCCTGACCCTGAAGGCCGGTTGCGGTATCGGCTATGAGTTTTCCACCCTGCGCCCGAAAGGTGCCTACGTCTCCGGCGCCGGCGCCTATACCTCCGGGCCGCTGTCGTTCATGGATATCTACGACAAGATGTGTTTCACCGTGTCTTCCGCCGGCGGTCGCCGCGGCGCGCAGATGGCGACCTTCGATGTGGGTCACCCCGATGTGAAAGATTTCATTCGCGCCAAGCGCGAGAGTGGCCGCCTGCGTCAGTTCAACCTGTCGCTGCTGATCACCGAAGACTTCATGCACGCGGTGGAAGCCGATGCCGACTGGCCGCTGGCCTTCCCGATCACCGAACGCGAGGCCGAAGACGAGAAACTGAATCTGACCGATCCGACCCAGGTGATCTGGCGCGAGTGGCCGATCGCCGATGCCTACCTGACCGACGAGGACGGCCTGGTCGCCTGCAAGGTCTACAAGACCATTAAGGCCCAACGGTTGTGGGACATGATCATGACCTCGACCTACGACTTCGCCGAGCCCGGCTTTATCCTCATCGATAAAGTTAACGAGATGAACAACAACTGGTTCTGCGAAACCATTCGCGCCACCAATCCCTGCGGCGAGCAACCGTTACCACCGTATGGTTCGTGCCTGCTGGGCTCGGTCAACCTGACCAAGTTCGTGCGCAATCCGTTTACCCACGAGGCCAGCTTCCACCAGCCGTTGGACTCCACCGCCTGCATGAACTCGTCGGTGATCAGCAATGACAGGTTGAACTGGCGCAGGCGGCCGTCTTCCCGCTTGGCGCGAATGAAAT
>JBECKZ010000166.1:0-8359 GCA_040235555.1 Thiohalomonadales bacterium
CGCCTTTTGTGGATCTTGAAAGTGAAGCTGAAGCCAAGCCAGAGAAAGAAGAGGAAGAAGTAGATCCGGTTCTGCTGCGTCCGGTCGATGACCTGGAGCTGACAGTGCGTTCTGCCAACTGCCTGAAGGCTGAGCAGATTTACTACATAGGCGATTTGATTCAGCGCACAGAAGTGGAATTGTTGAAGACCCCAAACCTGGGCAAGAAATCGCTGACCGAAATCAAGGACGTGCTGGCCTCACGTGGGTTGTCACTCGGCATGCGTCTGGAAAACTGGCCGCCGGCAAGTCTCAAAGACAAGACCAATTCCGCGGCATAAACTAAAGATACTGAATAAGGGTTAGGACCATGCGTCATCGTGAAAGTGGCAGAAAGCTCAATCGTAACAGCTCACATCGCAAGGCGATGTTTCGTAACATGGCAGCTTCGTTGCTGGACCATGAATTGATCAAGACGACACTGCCCAAGGCTAAGGAATTGCGTCGTGTGGCTGAACCCCTGATTACCCTGGCCAAGAATGACAGCGTGGCCAATCGGCGGCTGGCATTCAACCGTCTGCGTGACCGTGATGTCGTCAGCAAGCTGTTCAACGAGCTGGGTCCGCGTTACCAGACACGTCCGGGTGGTTATCTGCGCATCCTCAAATGCGGTTTTCGCACCGGGGATAATGCACCAATGGCCATTGTCGAGCTGGTAGATCGTCCAGCAGGAGAAAACACTGGCACCACAGCCAGTGAGGAATAATTTCTCCGCATACGTTTGTAGAAAAGCCGGGTACGCCCGGCTTTTTTTATGTTGAAACATTTATGTGTCATTTCATTAATCGGATCTTCCAATCACGACTGCTGTTCGCCCTCACTCTCATGGTCGTTTTCTATGGCCTGTTTCTTATTCCCGCTAGCGATCACACTGACCGACTCTTGGGTGAAATCACTAACCTCGGACATATAGCTGCGTTCCTGATTATCTGGACGTTTGTGTTTAATCTGTTTCCACGCTTCCGGCAAATGTCGGTTCTACAGGTATTCGTGGTTGTGATTGTTACGACCCTGGTTGTTGGCGAGTTAATCGAAATCGTACAGGGCTGGATTGGACGCGATGATGAGTGGCAGGATGTGTGGGACAGTGGTGTTGGGGCGCTGTTAGCCATTGCGTTTTGTTCTACGCAAGTAAGGGGATTGGCGCGTAGGGCCCGCGGGATATGGCGTGCAGTCGCCTTGATTACCTTGGTAATCGTGCCCTGGTCAATTTGGAGTAGCTTGGCGGATGAAATGGTGCTCAGATGGCAGTTCCCGGTGCTCTGTGATTTCTCTACGCCAGTTGAGTTGAGCCGTTGGAATGCAAACAAGGCCGGGATACAGCTGCAGAAAAACAATAAGACAGGAGGCTCGTACCTGGCGGTGGAGTTTCGTCCTGCTACCTATTCAACTATCTCGTTAATATATTTCTATCCGGACTGGCACAGCTATGGACATATTGTTTTTGACCTGACAAATCCGGACCACTCAGATTTACATATCATATTACGAATGCACGATGACTTGCACAAAAGGCATCGGTATGCACTAAATGATCGCTATAACCATATGTTTATACTCAAACCGGGGCGTCAACAGATCAGCATCCCCCTCAAAGATGTAAAAAATGCCCCGGCAACGCGTAAAATGGATCTACAACACATGGAGGATATTAGTATTTTCACCATGCAAGCGCGTTCTAATCATCAGTTATATGTAAACAGGGTCTATCTGGAGTAGGGCTTGATATATTTATTTACTGATTTCGGTTGGGCAGGCCCCTACGTTGGGGAAATGAAAGCAGTGCTTTCCCGGGATCTGCCGGACGTTACCCTGATAGACCTGATGCACGATGCACCGATATTTGACCCCAAAGCCAGTGCTTATTTGCTTGCTGCATTGAGTAAACAGTTCAGAGCGGGGGATATCTGCCTAGGTGTTATCGATCCCGGGGTTGGCGATGAAAATCGTCGTGTGGTGATGCTGGAAATCGATGATGTGTGTTATATCGGTCCGGATAATGGGTTGTTTGCCGTTACGGCACAAAAGTCCAGTCGCTGCGTATGTCATGAAATTATATGGCGGCCTGAATTATCATCATATAGTTTTCATGGTCGGGATGTGTTTGCACCGGTAGCCTCGAGACTATGCAGGAATATTGAAACCGCCAGCAGAATTATTCAACACGCGTCCTTGATTGGTTTCGATTGGTCGGAACAGCTAGCTGAGGCGGTTTATATCGATCACTATGGCAATATCGTTACTGGGATTTCAGCAAAAAGATGTACAACTAAGGAAGTTTTGTGCGTTGCGAATTATCAGATAAGGTATGCACAAACTTTCTCGCGTGTCGAAGTTGGTGGCCTGTTCTGGTATGAAAATTCAATGGGACTGGTGGAGATTGCTGCCAATGGTGTGAATGCCGCGGCATTATTGAGTGTAGGAATCGGAACGAAATTTTCGTTTGTCCCGTAAGTTATGGCTGGCTATCAATGGCAAACCAAGCAGCATTTAGAATGCATACACGACTTCCCTGTAAATCATTAGACTTCGGTTTTATAAGCAAAACTCATTTCTTTGTCATTGTTTTCTGCCTCGATTCGGTTCCGGCCTTTTTCTTTTGCTGCATACAGCATTTGGTCAGCACGTTTGATTAATGCATCGGCATTTTCTGTGCTGTCACACAGAACCAGGCCTGCAGAGAAACCGGGGGCGTGAATAATGTCTTCATTGAATTCAATATGAGTTTTGAGTGCACGGGCACGTACTTTGTCCAAGGCCTGCTCTGCTTCTTCCAGGCTGGCGCTAGGAAAGATAATGGCAAACTCTTCCCCTCCATATCGCGCGACCATATCTGATCGCCGTAATATCGACAGTATATTGTTGGCGTATTTCCGTAAAATCTCGTCGCCGGCCGAGTGACCATATGTGTCATTAATTCGTTTAAAGTGATCCAGATCCACCATCGCAACACAAAAACTGGATTTGTATCGACGGGCTCGCTGCAATTCCTCATCCAGGCGCTGCATAAAGGCGCGTCGGTTGGGAAGTTCGGTTAACTCGTCAGTGAGGCTAAGCACTCGTACGTGCCGGAGTTCCTGGCTCAGGCGCTGGCCGCTCTGCCGGACTCTGTTGGCAAAGTCGTGAGTTTCATTAAGGGTGCGGACCAACTGGCCTTGTTCTGTAAGCATACTTTGCAACTCACCGATGGCATGTGCGCGGACATCCTCGATATCGCGCTTGTTCTCTGCCTTTTTCAGTCTTTGTAGCATTTCTTCCAGTAACAGACCAAAACGTGCCTGGTGTTGCATGGCATCGAAGATATTATTGAGCAACTTGTTCTGTTGTTGTTCGAAATCGTGTGGCGGTTTGGGTGCTTCCTCGGTTTTCTTTTCATTGAATATTTCCGGCTTCGGGATATTGGCAAAACTCATGTCGGAAATGTTGATGTTGGAACTAGATGGGTAATCACCTGGATATACGCGCTCTGGTTCTTCACTATCCTGTTGAGTTACTTTAGGTGATTCTACCGAGGTAGTGTCCAGCAGTGGTTGCAGGGCATCGCGCCAGAATTGATCGTCCTCACCCGTTACTGTACTCACCAGTTGCAAGGCGCTTTTAAGGTAGCCCTGGATAGAAGCCAGCTCGGTAATGCTGATAGGGGGTTGCAGGCGTAGTTGAATCAGTTTGAGTTCCTGATTCAGGAGTGAGCTCCTGGGCAATTGTTTGCGCACGGAGTTGATAAAGTTATGCAGGACAGCAGCATATCCCAGCACAATTTTCTGCTGGTTACGTTCCATTTCCCCAACTGCATGGGAAACATGTTTGTAAATGAGATTGCCGCTTTGTGTCTGGCGCAGAGGCTCGAGCAGGCGCAAGATATTTTCAGCCCCATACCCCTGAATCAACGGCGACAATTGTTTTTTCTCGGTCATAGTCGACCTATTGTAATGACCGCCTCTATCTCGAATTCTCCACTTCCAGGCAGGGCGGCATTCGCTGTAAGTCCTTTATCCCCCTAGGACCAGTCTCGGTATTCTAAAGGCATTTTACCGAGTTCGGGATGGTTCCATGGTAAAAAGTAGTGAAAATCAGATTAGCGGTCAGTCTTAATACCATAATTATTATATTGGCATCTAATTTCACAGGGTTCAAGTCAAGAATTCAGGGAGGTCTCTATTACACCGCCCTTTGTTTTTTGCCACGAGCGGCCTGTGGTTTGAGTTGGAGTAGAGGTTTTAGGTACTGACCGGTGTAGGAGGCAGTGACCTGGCTCACTTGCTCCGGGGTGCCGGTGGTGACAATTTGTCCACCTTTGTGCCCGCCTTCCGGCCCCAAATCGATTATCCAGTCACAGGTTTTGATGACATCCAGATTATGCTCGATGATGATGATGGTGTTGCCGTGATCGCGCAACCGATGCAGCACGTGCAGCAGTTGCTCGATATCGTGAAAGTGCAGACCGGTTGTGGGTTCGTCCAGGATGTAGAGGGTATTGCCGGTATCACGCTTGGACAGTTCCCGCGATAATTTGACGCGTTGGGCTTCACCACCGGAGAGCGTGGTGGCGTTCTGGCCAAGTCGAATATAGCTCAGTCCGACATCCAGAAGGGTTTCCAGCTTGCGCTTGATGACGGGTACCGCACTGAAAAAGCCCAGGGCGTCCTCGACGGTCATCTCCAGGACTTCATAGATGTTTTTACCCTTGTAGCGGATCTCCAGGGTTTCGCGGTTGTAGCGTTTACCCTTGCAGACATCACACGGCACAAAAATGTCAGGCAGGAAGTGCATTTCCACCTTGATGACACCATCGCCCTGGCAGGCCTCACAACGTCCGCCTTTCACATTGAAGCTGAAGCGGCCCGGGCTATAACCACGGGCGCGCGCTTCCTGGGTCCCGGCAAACAATTCACGTATCGGGGTAAACAAGCCGGTATAAGTCGCGGGATTGGAGCGAGGCGTGCGGCCGATGGGGCTTTGATCAATGTCGACAACCTTGTCGAATTCGTCCAGGCCCTGGATGTCGTCATACGGTGCGGGTTCCTCCCCACTGCCATTGATCTCCTGGGCAGCGAAGCGGTAGAGCGTATCGTTGATCAGGGTGGACTTGCCGGAACCAGAAACACCGGTGATTGCCGTCATCAGGCCCATGGGGATCTGTACATCGATGTGTTTGAGGTTATTGCCGTGCGCACCCTTGATCACCAGCATGCGTTTTTTATCCAGCGGAGTACGTTCCTCAGGCACCTTGATTTGTTTCTTGCCGCTGAGGTACATCCCGGTAAGGGAGGCGGGATTCGCCTTAATTTCCTCTGGCGTGCCCTGTGCCACGATCTGTCCGCCATGAACACCGGCCCCGGGCCCGATATCCACCACATAATCCGCCATGGTGATCGCTTCTTCATCATGTTCCACCACGATGACGGTGTTACCGAGGTCGCGCAGATAGGTCAGGGTGCTGAGCAGGCGGGTATTATCGCGCTGGTGCAGCCCGATTGAGGGTTCATCCAGGATATACATCACACCCACGAGGCCGGCTCCAATCTGGCTGGCCAGACGAATGCGCTGGGCTTCGCCGCCGGACAAGGTCTCTGCGCTGCGACTCAAGGTGAGGTATTCCAGACCCACGTTCATCAAAAAACTCAGACGATCATCGATCTCCTTGACGATCTTGCTGGCAATTTCGCCCCGGCGCCCGGGCAGGACCAGGCTATCGAAAAACTGTTTGCACTGTTCGATGGGTAAGTCAGTGATGACCGGCAGACTCTTCTCGTTGATAAACACGTGCCGCGCAGCCTGATTGAGGCGGGTACCATGGCATTCGGGACAGGGTTGATGATTCAAAAACTTGGCCAGCTCCTCACGCACTGCATTGGAATCGGTATCGCGATAGCGCCGGACCATATTGGGGATGATGCCCTCGAAGGGCTGCTCCTTGATGTGTTTGCCACCGCGGTCGTTGAAATAGGTGAACTTGATCTCGTCATCACCACTGCCGTAAAGAATGGTCTCGCGGACCTTTTTGCTGAGCTTACCGAACGGCTTGTCCATGTCGAAACCGTAATGCTTGGCCAGCGAGGTCAGCATCTGGAAGTAATACATGTTGCGCCGGTCCCAGCCACGGATGGCACCTTCACTGAGGCTTAATTCGGGCTGGGCTACCACTCGCTGGGGGTCGAAATACTGACGTACGCCCAGGCCGTCGCACTCGGGGCAGGCACCGGCGGGGTTGTTAAAGGAAAACAGGCGTGGCTCGAGTTCGGTAAGTGAGTAACCGCATACCGGGCAGGCAAAACGGGCCGAGAACACCAGGTCAGATTTGTTGCCATCCATGAAGGCCACGCGCAACTTACCATCGGCCAGGTGCAGGGCGGTCTCGATGGAATCGGCCAGGCGTTGCTGGATATCCGGACGGACCTTGAAGCGGTCAATGACAGCCTCGATGGTGTGCTTGCGCCGCAGGTCCAGGGCCGGAGGCTGGTCCAGTTCGACGACTTCCCCATCGATGCGGGCGCGGATATAGCCTTCGGCACGCAGCATGTCGAAAACCTGATGGTGTTCACCCTTACGCCCGTCGACGACTGGGGCGAGGAGCATCAGGCGAGTCCCCTCTGGCAGGGTCAGGATCTGGTCCACCATCTGGCTAACCGTTTGTGCGTCTAGCGGGGTGTCATGTTCCGGACAACGAGGTTCACCGGCCCGGGCAAACAGCAGGCGCAGGTAATCGTAGATTTCGGTAATGGTGCCGACGGTGGAACGGGGATTGTGGGAAGTGGATTTTTGTTCGATCGAGATGGCCGGTGACAGGCCCTCGATGTGGTCCACGTCCGGTTTTTCCATCATCGACAGAAACTGGCGGGCATAGGCGGACAGGGATTCCACATAACGACGCTGACCTTCGGCATAAATCGTGTCAAATGCCAGTGAAGATTTACCGGAGCCGGAAAGTCCGGTAACAACAATCAATTTGTCACGTGGCAGTTCCAAATCAATATTTTTCAGATTATGGGTGCGTGCGCCGCGAATACGAATAGTGTCCATGCGTCCTCATTTTTCGCCGAAATAATGAAACCTGTTACTATACGCGCTTGTCACATTCTCAGGCAAAGACAAGACAATTTGCTGTACAAACCAAATAACTAATTGATTGTTGAAGAGAGTTCAGTGAAAAATCCCGAAAATATGACGAAAGCGGAACGCCGTGCTGGATACCCCCTGGCTGGTTACAGTCGAAAACCTGCAATTATTGCTGAAATAGTGAGTGCCGCAGCAATAAGTGTGAAGTCATTGCTTACTCCTCTTTGCAACATCGGAGGAAGCTGTAGATGACCACCAGTAATCACGAGATGATTTTCGCCAGCGAACGCCGCTCGGCCTTGTCCCTGGCCAGTATTTACTCCTTCCGGATGCTCGGTCTGTTCATGATCCTGCCCGTCTTCGCCCTCTATGCCCATGGGATCAAAGGCGTGACTCCGACCATGGTTGGGCTGGCGATGGGCATCTACGGCCTGACCCAGGCACTCTTGCAGATTCCCTTCGGCATGCTCTCCGACCGCATCGGGCGCAAACCCATCATCACCATCGGCCTGCTGATCTTCGTTGTCGGTAGCGTCGTGGCTGCCCTGGCTACCCATGCGAACAATATCACCTGGATCATCATTGGCCGTGCCTTGCAGGGCGGCGGGGCAATCGGTTCTGCAGTGTTGGCCCTGGCTGCGGACCTGACGCGAGAGGAGCATCGGCTCAAGGTCATGGCAACCATCGGCATGACCATTGGCGTGTCCTTTGCCGTTGCCATGATAGGTGGCCCCTTGATTAATAACTGGGTTGGCCTGTCGGGCATTTTCTGGTTGACGGCTGTCCTGGGTTTAACCGGCATTGCCGTGCTCCTGTTCTGGGTCCCCACACCGAAGCATTCGCGTCTGCACCGCGATGCCGAGGCTGTCCCGGCCCAGTTCAGGGAGGTTCTGGCTGACACCCAGCTGCTGCGCCTGGACTTGGGTATCTTCACCATGCACCTGGTACTCACGGCGCTATTCGTGGCGTTGCCGGTCGCCCTGCGCGATGTGGCCGGCTTGCCCGAGGATCATCACTGGTACGTCTACCTGCCGGTTATGGCCCTGGGATTCTTCTCTATGGTGCCGTTCATCATCATTGCCGAGAAGAAACGGCGTATGAAGCAGATCTTCGCTGGCGCGATCGCCGTGCTGGGACTGGCCAACCTGGGGTTGTTTGAGTTCCACCATAGCCTCACTGCTATCGTGCTGTTGCTATGGCTGTTTTTTGCCGCCTTCAACCTGCTCGAAGCGAGTTTGCCTTCACTGGTGTCCAAGATGGCGCC
>JBECKZ010000266.1:0-4285 GCA_040235555.1 Thiohalomonadales bacterium
CGACGATACTAACGAGTGTTTCCACCAGGATTTCTTCCGGTACGCCATCGATGCTGATGTAGTAGGGCCGCGAGGGTTGGTTGCGATAGCCGGTGCCATTGACTTTGAGGTGATAGGTCTCGCCGTGAATAGTGACATTGAATTCGGTGGCAGCCATTTTGACCTCACCGTTTTCATGCTTGGCGGGTTCGAGGACTTCGGGTTCCAGGGTGCCATCGGCGCGTTGTTGCAGATAGTCACGGCCAATGTCCGGGAACATCGCATAGGTCAGGACGTCTTCTTCGCTGAGGGCCAGATCTCCGATTTCATTGCGTAACTTCGTCAACTCCGGTGGTAACAATTCCGCGGGACGGATGTCGATGACTTCTTCATTGCCAATCGCCTGGCGGCGTATTTCCGCGTTGACTGGACCGGGTGCTTTACCGTACCTGCCTTTTAAATACAATTTCACTTCGTTAGTGATGGTTTTATAACGTTCGTTCGCGATGACATTCATGACTGCCTGGGTGCCGACGATTTGTGAAGTGGGGGTCACCAGTGGCGGATAGCCCAGGTCTGCACGGACTTTTGGAATTTCCGCCAACACGTCATTCATGCGGGTCAGGGCATTCTGGGTCTTCAGTTGATGTGCCAGGTTTGACATCATGCCGCCGGGCACCTGGTTGATCTGGACACGGGTATCCACACCGGTAAATTCGCTTTCGTATTGATGATATTTCTTGCGGACTTCATAGAAATAGAATCCGATTTCCTGCAACAACGACAGGTCCAGCTGCGTGTCGTAGGGGGTGCCACGCAAGGCCGCGACCATGCTTTCCGTTGGCGGATGACTGGTCCCACCGGCGAAAGCGGAAATGGCGGTATCGATTGCGAAAGCGCCGTTTTCAATGCCCTTGATCTGACACATGCTGGCCAGGCCGGAGGTGGCATGGGAGTGAATGTGCACCGGGACACTCAGTGCATCCACTAAGGCTTTCACCAGTTCACCGGTGGTAAAAGGTGTGAGCAGGCCGGCCATGTCTTTGATGGCGATGCTGTCACAGCCCATCTCCTGCATTTGTTTGCCCATGGTGACGAACTGATCGATGGTATGGACCGGACTGGTGGTGTAACAAATGGCACCCTGGGCGTGTTTGCCGGCCTTTTTTACTGCCTCGATAGAGATCTGCAGGTTGCGCAGGTCATTCAAGGCATCAAATACCCGAAACACATCCATGCCGTTGTCGGCTGACTTTTGAACGAAGCTGCGCACCACATCATCGGCGTAATGCCGATACCCCAACAGGTTCTGACCACGCAGCAACATCTGCAGCGGGGTGTTGGGTAAGGCCTGTTTCAGCTGACGTAAACGCTCCCAGGGATCTTCCTTGAGAAAACGTACGCAGGCATCAAAGGTGGCACCGCCCCAGACTTCCAGTGACCAGAATCCGACCCGATCCAGCTTGTCGCAGATCGGTAACATGTCTTCGGTGCGCATGCGGGTCGCGATCAGGGATTGATGCGCATCGCGCAGGATGGTATCGGTGACACGTATCTTGGTCATGCGCTCTCCTACAATCCCATACTGGCGGCCAAGGCCGCACCGATGGCGGCGGCAATTTCACGATTGGACCGTTTGACAGAATAGTTGATTAATTCCGGGTGTGCGGCGACAAATCCGGTGTTGAAGTGGCCGCTCTGAAACTCGGCAGAGCGCAGAATTTCCAGATGATAGGGGATCGTGGTCTTGACCCCGGCCACGGTGATATCCCGCAGCGAGCGTTCGGCGCGATCCAGCACCGCATCCCAATCCAGGGCCCAGACAATCAGCTTGGCACACATGGAATCATAGTAGGGAGGGATGGTGTAGCCGGTATAAATGGCGCCATCGGTGCGGACGCCGGGTCCGCCGGCGGCGAAATAACGGGTAATTTTGCCGAAACTGGGCAGGAAATCATTTTTCGGGTCTTCGGCGTTGATGCGAAATTCGATCGCATAGCCCCGGCGCTGGACCTGGTCCTGGGTATAACTGAGTTTCAAACCGGCGGCGATACGAACTTGTTCCTGCACGATATCGATACCGGTAATGACCTCGGAGACAGGGTGCTCGACCTGCAGACGGGTGTTCATCTCCATGAAGTAAAAATTCTCGTTTTCATCCATGAGAAATTCCACCGTCCCGGCATTGGTGTAGCCCACAGTCTTGGCCGCCCGCACCGCCAGCTCACCTATATATTGGCGTTGCTCCTCGTTCAATTGGGGTGAGGGGGCGATCTCCACCAGTTTCTGGTGCCGGCGTTGAATCGAGCAGTCCCGTTCAAACAGGTGAATCGTGTTGCCGAGCTGATCGGCCAGGATCTGGACCTCGATGTGCCGGGGATTGGCGATGAATTTTTCCAGGAAGACCTCTGAGTGGCCGAAGGCCTTGGTGGCTTCGGAGATCACGCGGTCATACTGGCGGCGTAGCTCGACCTCGGAGTCACAGCGACGTATCCCCCGGCCGCCGCCCCCGGCCGTGGCCTTGAGCATGACTGGATAGCCGATATCCTTGGCTATTCGCACTGCCTCGTTCAGGTCCTTCACATTGCCATCGCTACCGGGTGTCACCGGGATACCGGCGGCCTGCATGGCCTGGCGGGCCAGGGTTTTATCCCCCATCGTGCGGATGACCTCGGCACTGGGGCCGATGAAACGGACCTCGCGGCGGGCACAAATCTCCGCCAATTCCGGGTTTTCCGAGAGAAAACCGTAGCCAGGGTGTAGGGCATCACAGCCAGTGGCCTTGGCCAGATTCACCAGACGGTGAGCATTCAGGTAACCGGCAACGGTGTCCGGTCCCAGGCTGTAGGCCTCGTCGGCCTTTTTGATGTGCAGGGCGTAACGGTCAGGTTCGGCGAAGACTGCCACGGATTTGATGCCCATTTCGGCACAGGCACGTACAATCCGCACAGCGATTTCGCCACGATTGGCTATCAGGATTTTTTTTATCATAGGCCGACCCCGGAGGGGCTATTCTGCCTGACGGGGCAGGGTTGGTGTCAACCCCGCGACATTGTGGAAACCCGCGAAATTTCTACATTTTTTTGACACCTCAGAGGGGGCTGGCTACAATTCGCGCCTTATGTCGAGGCAGCATATGCGGTTGCCGCATCAAATAGACCCGTTCCGCCTGGCGGAGGCGGGAGCCCAGTTGTCCGGACACTTGCCGTTACGGCAGTTTTCGCGTTTGCGCGAATTACTGGCGGATGATTCGGGCGAGCTTGAGGTCAAGCTGGATTTTGATGTGGATGAACTGGGTGTTCCAATTGTACAGGGCAGTGTCAGTGCATTACTGGCGTTGACCTGTCAGCGCTGTCTGGAGCCGTATGCATACCCGGTTGACGCCCAAATCGCATTGGCCTGGGTCAAGACGGCACAGGAGGCGGACAAGTTACCCTTACGGTATGAACCGTACGTGGTTGAGGAGACGCCGCTGCTGTTGAATGATGTGATCGAAGACGAGCTATTACTGGCGCTGCCGCAGATACCGATGCATGACGAAGCAGACTGTCCCGCCAGCAAGTTGCTGAAGCAAGACGATAAGGTGACAGACGAACCGGAACCAAAGGAGAATCCCTTTGCTGTTCTGGCAAAATTGAAACGTGAAGACTAGTTTTAGACGAGGCATTTACCATGGCAATTCAGAAATCGAAAAAATCGGCTTCAAGACGCGGCATGCGTCGTGCGCATGACGCACTGACCACGCGCGCATTATCTGTTGAACCGACTACTGGCGAGACCCACCTGCGCCATCATGTGAGCCCGGATGGTTACTACCGTGGCCGCAAAGTTCTCAATACTGCTAGCGACGATCTGGAATAAGCAATTATTCGTTTTCCAATACGTTTCGCCAGAATAAGCATGACGGGACATGATCGCATCATGTCCCGTCCTTATTTAAAAAGACTATAACTATCACTACTGTGGCAGACTCAACGGCACCAGCTCAGATTGTGATCGCACTCGATGCAATGGGTGGTGATCATGGTCCTTCTGTTACTGTCTCCGCTGCGCTGCATATCCTGTCACGGCAAAGCGATATCAGTCTGATTCTGGTCGGTGACCAGGCGGTGCTGGAGTCGGCGATCGGCAATGCAGGTAACACCTTCGGTGATCGCCTGCGCATCCAGCATGCCTCGCAGATTGTCACGATGGATGAATTGCCTTCACAGGCGCTGCGCGGTAAAAAAGATTCTTCCATGCGGGTTGCAATCAATCTGGTCAAGGAAGGTACGGCAGATGCCTGTGTCAGTGCCGGCAATACCGG
>JBECKZ010000035.1:0-24536 GCA_040235555.1 Thiohalomonadales bacterium
CATCGGGGCGATATTGAGCAGGCCATCCATTTTTTCTTCCGCGGCCAGCAGCAGCCCCTGGTGGTAACACTCCACGGCCTCGTTGTGTTCGTTGAGCTGTTCCAGTAACTGACCCAATTCCTTGTACGTATCCGAATGGGGTTTGATACCGAGACTGGCGTTGAGATAAGAACGGGCCTTGCCCCAAAGCTTGTTACGCTTACACAGGCGTCCCAGGGTCAGCAGCAATACCGGATTATTTTCATGACCCTTAAGCCAGGTTTCCGCTGTTGCCAATTGGCGATCCTTGTCGCCGGCCTCGATCAGACCGTAAAGATACACCAGATCCACGTCCCACTGTTTCTTGAGTGCTTCCCGCAACAGTTGTTCGGCATCGTCATTGGCCTTAAGCGCCATCAGGCAACGGACATAGTGTCGAACCATATCCAGGTCATGACGCAGATGTTTCGGGGCCTGCTGCCAGCTGCTGCGTAAGGCTGGTAATTTGCCGCGCTGGGTGGCCTGAGTCAGCAGTTCACGATAGACCAATTGTTCTAATTGCTGCAGGTCGTCCGGGCTCAGGGCATTCTGTTTGCGCAAATCCGGCAACAATCGGCGCAGGTCCTCCCAGCTACGTAGTAGTTGGTAAATGCGTGCAAGTAAATTCAGCACATGCGGATGTTTGGGCGAGGCCGCATGCAGTTGTATCAGGGTCGCCAGGGATTGCTCCAGCTGGCCATGCACCAGTTGCAACTCGGCCTGGGTCAGTTGTACGGCAAACCCGGCACCGTGCATGCTTTGATGCGCCAGCGACAGATAATCATCGCGACGTTGTGGTGCATTTTGCTTTTGCGCAGCACGCGCTGCCGACAGGTAATTCAACAACGGGATATCGCTATCGCGGGCATGACGCAGCAGGTAACGTTCCGCCTGCACCCAGTTACCCTGCGCCAACTCGATCAGACCCCGATCCATGTCACGTCGTGCACGCTGGCGACGATGACGTGCACGCCAGGCGCGATAGGCGGATGGCATATGCCAGCTGTTGATCAGGATGCGCAAGACAAAATAGGTGACGAGGAAGCCCAGCACGATCAAGACAATAAACAACGCCAGGCTCATCTCCACGGTTTTATAGCCGCGCGCAATCAACACATAGCCGCTGTCGTGATATGCCCACAGGCCAATGATCACGGCAAAGACCAGAACCAGTAACGTGCCAAATAACCATTTCATCGCGTCATCTTCCCGGTTACTTCTTTACGTCGCTTGCGGTCTGATTCTGACGATAATCTTCCAGCAATTGATAAGGTTTGCTGATGTCCGGCAGGGGTGGTGCAATTGCGCTGGCCTGTAATTGTTTGAGCGTTGTGAGTGTGGCCTCGGTTTGCTTGGCATCCTTGTCAAAATATTTCTCGATCCACTTGATCGCCGTGGCTAGACGTTCCTTGTAGACCACGGGGTGACCCGACAGCATGGCCAGGCGGGCCTGTTCTATCTGCAGGCGCAGATTTTCCGTCAAAAAGAAACGCTGGTCCGGTGCAATCAGGGGCTCAACCGGCTGGGTATGATCGCGAATGATGATCAAGCTTTTCAGGTCGTGCCAGATGGCTGCTGGCAATTCGGACCACTTCTTCACCTTGCGCGTCTCACTCATTTGCGGTTGTTGTTCCTGCGCCCTGGATTGTGGGTCCGGGGTATTCAACGGCAGGCGGCTAACATCCTTGGTGATCGCGCTCATGGTCAGTGACAGGCCGGCAAGATCCGCCTGTGGCACATTCTTGAGTGCCTGGATTGCTTCGGCAATACTCTTGCGCACACCAATCAGCCCGGGGTCTCCGGTTTCGCGTAGACGCATGTCCGCAGTGTCAAGCGCCACGATCGCGGTCTTGATATCGCGCTCGAACAGCAAACGATAATTGGCCAACTGTAATAAATACTCGGCTTCGTTGATCAGCCAGTCCTTGCGCAAGTGAATGTTTCTGGCACGCAGTGTCTCGATGTCATTGGCCAGATCGGCCTGTTGTTTGCTGAGTGTCTGCAGGCTCTCGGCGAGTTTAGTTTTTAACTGCGCATTTTCATCCTGTAATTGCACCTGTTGTGTTGTCAGTGCATCCATACGTGCGGCTTGTTGCTGGAGAAAGTTAAAACCGTAATAGCCGGCAGTGCCGGCAACCGCAATGACGATCAACAACGCCAGCACCAGATTGCGTGCTGTGTGTTTACCGTGTGGTTTATGCGCGGATTTTTTTGCCGCAGGTTTATCTTTTTCCTTGGCAGATTCCTGCGCCGGTTTGGTCTCAGGCGCTTTGGTTTCAGCCGCCGGCTTGTTTTCGTCTTGCTCCGTCACGCGTGCTCCATACCTTTTTGTTCGTTCGCCCACCACAGCAGTGCTGCGAGCAGGGCGCCATCACCGGGATATTCGGTAACGACAGGTTTAAGTGTAAACCCTAGCTCATGTGCCCGCCCAGCTATCCGCTGGTGAAATACCACCAGTGGTTTGGTCCACAACGATTCAGCATCGGGCAAACGTGCCAGTGCTGCCAGGTTGTCCAGGGCCTCGCTACTGGTGACCGTAATGACATCTGCGCGCAGTGCGGCTTGCACATCAGCTACGTCCCAGTGCGGACAGGCACGCTGATAGACCTCGAGATACAGCACCTGTGCGCCGCGGGTACGCAGCGAGTCGGCCAGCTTTTCCCGCCCTCCGGCGCCACGCACAATGATCACGATCTTGCCATGTAGATCCTGCATTTGCGGCATTGCCAAAAAGCCTTCGCTATCGAATCGCGCCGGTACCAGATCGACCTGGACACCGACTATGCGCAGGCGTTCTGCTGTGGCCTCACCAATGGCGCCCACTTGCAACGTCGCCGGTAACGGCAGCAAATGCCTTAACCCGTGCTCCACCGCGTTGGCACTGACGAAAATCAGCATATTGGCATGGTTCAGCTGTGACAGCACCTGTTGCATGGCGTGGGTCACGGGCAGGGGATAAATTTCCAGAAGGGGTAGAGCGATCGGCTTGCCGGCACGCTGACGAATTTCATTGCTGAGCCACGCTGTCTGGGCCTGGGGACGCGTGACCAGGACATTCACACCCTGTAGCTCAGGACCCGGCATACAGGGCTTCCAGAATCCGATCCGCACCCCGGCTCAACAAGTCCTCGGCCAACACCTCACCCAGTTCTTCGGCATTCTCCGGCGGCCCGGCAATCTCCCCGCGCACGATATGGCTGCCATCCGGCTCGCCCACCAGACCGCGTAACAACAGGACTCCATGTTCAATCACGGCAAAACCGGCGATAGGTACCTGACAACCCCCCTGCAGGCGGGCATTCATAGCACGCTCGGCCAACACCCGGGTCGCGGTATGGCGGTCATGGAGGGGAGCAAGCAATTCATTCACGCGTGGATCGTCAGCACGGCACTCGATACCCACGGCACCCTGGCCAATGGCTGGCAGGCTTACCTCCGGGGCCAGGGCCTCACGGATGCGGTCTTCAAAGCCCAGGCGTTTGAGTCCTGCGGCGGCAAGAATAATGGCGTCGTATTGACCATCATCCAGTTTTTGCAGACGGGTGTTGACGTTGCCGCGCAGGTCGAGAATTTCCAGATCCTGCCGCTGCGCGCGCAACTGGCATTGGCGGCGCAGGCTGGAAGTCCCCACCCGTGCACCCTCAGGCAGCGCGGCCAGCGCGGAATATGTATTTGAGACGAAGGCATCGCGTGGGTCCTCACGCGGGCAGATCACTGGCAGGTGCAGGCCCTCTGGCAGTTCCACCGGCACATCTTTCATGGAGTGCACGGCAATATCGGCGTCACCTGCCAGCAGGCCCTGTTCCAGTTCCTTGACGAACAGGCCCTTGCCGCCAACCTTGGCCAGCGGGGTATCCAGGATTTTGTCCCCCTGGGTGGTCATTTTCACCAGCTCCACCGCCAGGCCTGGGTGGGCCTGAGTCAGCATGCTGGCCACGTACTCAGCCTGCCATAAGGCGAGCTGGCTTTTGCGGGTGGCGATACGCAGTACTGGATTTTTCATACGATTTTGGGTTATTTATGCACAGTTGTTGTGAACGAATTCAGGCGGCTGGTGACAAAGCCGCTATAATACACCAATTTTTGTAGGATGGCGGGCATGAAACCTTCTAAGCATTTGTTTGCATTATTTTTTCTGCTGACTCTGGGTGCGGCCCTGAGCCACGCCGCATTCGCGGGCGAGGAAGATAACCTGCCACCGGTGACTCTGGTCCAGGCCAGCGATCTGCATGCCGATGGCCAACAAGCCCAACATCGCCATGTGCCGATTCTGCTGATGTTTGCCCAACACGGCTGCTCCTGGTGTCACTACGTCGAAGAAGAGCAGCTCAAACCCATGCTGCGTAATGCAGATTATCGTGCCCAGGTCATTATCCGCCAGGTGATGACCGACAATCTGGGCAATATTACCGATTTTGACGGATCGCAGACCGATGCCAATACCCTGGCCATTCGTTACAACGCCTCGCTCACCCCCACCGTGGTCTTCGTCGATGCCCGCGGCAAACAGCTGACCCGTAATATCGTGGGTGTCCGCAATACCGAATTCTATGGCGGCGAGCTGGATGACGGACTGGCGCAGTCGGAACAAAAGATTCGCGAACAACTCGCGGCGTTAAATCTCAAATAAACGTTGTACGTTTACATCGCCTTCATCACCTTGCGCACATTCGGCAGGTGACGCCGACTGACTTCAAGGGTTTCCTGCACGTCCCGCAGCTTGACGTGATGACCACCACCGCGCTCTTTCTCCAGTGACGCGATATAGCGCAGCGCCACCAGCGCGTTGCGGTGGATGCGCAAAAATACTGACGGGAATTCTTCTTCCAGCGATTTGAGCGACTCTTCGATCAACACCGTGCCCTGCGCATAGCGCACAGTGACGTATTTGTGTTCGGCCTGCAAATAACGAATATCATCGACAGGAATCAGGCGCAACTCACCACCAAGGCGCGCACTGATGTGCCGACGCTGTTCACTGCTACTGGTACTGTGTTCCAGCAGCTGCAACTGCGCCCGGGTCAGGCGTTTGGCCGCGGTTAGTGCCTTGGCGAGACGATCCCGGCGAATGGGTTTGAGCAGATAGTCCACGGCATGCGTCTCGAACGCAGGAATCGCATAATCGTCGTAGGCAGTGGTGAAAATGATCGCCGGCGGTGACTCGAGTTTATTAATGTGATGCGCCGCCTCAATCCCGTCCATGCCCGGCATACGAATATCCAGCAACACCACGTCCGGCTGATGTTGCTGACACAGGTTGACCGCCTGTTTGCCATTGCTGGCTTCGGCAACTACCTCGCCGGTGCCCAGTTCATCAATGACGCTGTGCAACCGCTGACGCGCCAGCGGCTCATCATCAATAATCAGTATTTTCATCATCGAGTTTATTCCGGTATGGCCAATTCAACACGACGTGGAACATGTCGTTCTCCTGCTTCACACTCATGCCGCCACGCGCACCATACAGGGTAGTCAGACGGGCACGGATATTTTCCTGCGCGATCTGGTTGCCCTTGCTGGCGCTTTTATTACTGGACATGGGATTGCTGATCTCCAGATGAAGTTGTTTGCCATCCAGCCGGCCGGTGATCCTAATAGTGCCTCCCTCCACCCGCGGCTCGATACCATGATAGATCGCATTCTCCAGCAGCGGCTGGATCAGCAATGGCGGCAGCAGCGCATCGCTGGGCAAGCCATCTATGTCCCATTCGATTTTCAGACGATCGCCGAGACGCAATCCCTCTATCTCCAGGTAACGTCGGCACAAGGTCACTTCTTCCGCCAGGGTATGGAAGTGGCGCACATCCCGTAATGTGGCGCGAAACAGATCCGCCAGATCTTCCACTGCAGCCTCGGCCTGTTCCGGCGAAGTACGAGTCAGGCTGGCGATGGTATTCATGCTGTTAAACAGAAAGTGCGGACGTATGCGGGACTGCAGCGACTGCAACCGGGCTTCGGCTTCGGCGCGCACGTTGCGCCGCCACTGATGGGTTACGTAAAAATAACGCAGGATCGGACCGGTGATCAAAAAGCTGATCGCGACATTGCGAAATACGAATGGCCAGTGTGCCATACGGTGGGTCCCGGGATAGACATACCAGAAGGCGATTTCACTGGCTGCCAATACCACCAGCAGGACCGAGACATAACTGGCAATTGCCACCACGAGGTCAGATGCACGATGAATCCAGCGTCGAAGCAAGCACAACACAGCACTGCTGACCAGGGTGCACCATTGTACAAACAGGGAAACCAGACCCAGTTGCTGCCAGCGCCCTTCCGCCGGCATGTCACTCGGGCTCAACACCACGACAAAGGCGAACAGTTGGGCAATCACTACCACCACAAAGACCATGCGCAAGCCGCAAAAATTGGGCAGGAAACAATCGTCGTTCAGTGTTGAAGTTGAATTGGCCATGATGCTTAAAGTAGTGGATTCCGCTGCAAAACACGAATCAACAAGTGTATCATCCTCACTCTTATATATAGTTATCGGTAATTTACCAAAATGAATGAGCAAACCAGCAAACCCTGGGCCGGTCGTTTCAATGAGCCAACGGATGCCTTTGTTGAAGCCTTTACTGCCTCGGTAGGTTTCGACCGCCGCATGTACAAGCAGGACATAGCCGGCTCCATCGCCCATGCCAGCATGCTGGCCAAGGTCGGGGTGCTAACACAGGAGGAATGCAAGCTCATCGTCGATGGCCTCGAGGCTATTCAACTGGACATCGAGAACGGCCAGTTCAACTGGTCGGTATCGCTGGAAGACGTTCACATGAACATTGAGGCCCGCCTCACCGATCGCATCGGCGCCGTGGGTAAAAAATTACATACCGGTCGCTCACGTAACGATCAGGTTGCCACCGACATCCGTCTGTATCTGCGCGATGAGATCGATTTAATCTCGGCCGAACTCCTGCGTCTGCAAACTGCGCTCCTGGATCTTGCCTCGATACATGCCGAGACGATCCTGCCTGGCTTTACCCATTTGCAAACCGCACAACCGATTACCTTTGGCCATCACCTGCTGGCCTGGTTTGAAATGATGCAGCGCGACCGCGAACGCCTGGCTGACTGCCGCAAACGGGTCAATGTGATGCCGCTCGGTGCTGCGGCCCTGGCCGGTACGACGTATCCGATCGATCGTAATGACACTGCAGGCCTGCTCGGCTTTGATGGCATTGCCGAAAATTCGCTGGATGCGGTCAGCGATCGTGACTTCGCCATCGAATTTACCTCTGTCGCCGCACTGATGCTGATGCACATGTCGCGCTTTTCCGAGGAGTTGATCCTGTGGAGTGCCGCGCAGTTTGGTTTTATCGAACTGGGCGAGGGCTTTTGCACCGGTTCTTCGATCATGCCGCAAAAGAAAAACCCGGATGTCCCTGAACTTATTCGTGGCAAGAGTGGCCGCATCTTCGGTCACTTGATGGGTTTGTTAACCTTGATGAAGGGACAGCCACTGGCATATAACAAGGACAACCAGGAAGACAAGGAGCCGCTGTTCGATACCATCGACAACCTCAAGGGTTGCCTGCGGGTATTCGCCGACATGGTGCCCAACATACAGGTGAATAAAGCGCGCATGTATCAGGCCGCGCAGCAGGGTTTTGCCACGGCTACCGATCTGGCGGATTATCTGGTACGCAAGGGTGTGGCATTTCGCGACGCCCATGAGATTGTCGGCCAGGCCGTACGTCATGGCATCGAAACCAAAAAGGATTTATCCGAGATGCGCCTGGATGAATTGCAGCAATTCTCCAGGGTGATCGATGCCGATGTGTTCGAGGTCTTAACCCTGGAAGGTTCTGTTGCTGCACGCAATCACCTTGGTGGCACCGCACCGCAACAGGTCAAGGCCGCCATCGAAAGGGCACGGCAACGTCTCTCAAATTGAGTTGATGCGTTAAGTCGTTACAGGTTTTTACACACGAGCGTCACACCCGGATCGTCCTGACTCAACGTTGCACTGAAGCCGAGGCTCTTTGCCATGTCCAGCATCGCCCGGTTATCGCTGAGGACTTCACCTTCCATGGTACGCAGGCCACGAGCCTTGGCCACGGCCATGAGTTGTCGCAGCAGTTGTGAACCGATACCTTTTTTGGTCCATTCATCAGCCACCACAATGGCAAATTCACAACTCATGGCATCCGGATTGGTAATGTAACGGGCCACTGCGATTTCGATTTCCTCACTGGCCTCGTGAGTCACGGCGATCAGTGCCATTTCACGGTCGTAATCGATCTGGGTAAACCGCACCAGCATCTCCGGCGTCAATTCATGCAATGCGCGCATGAAACGAAAATACTTGGACTGTTCTGAGAGCCGGGCAATGAAAGCCGTTTCAATCCCTGCGTCTTCGGGACGAATGGGCCGACTGACGATATCGGTGCCATCTGCCAACTGCCAGTGTGTGGTGAATCGCGCCGGGTAAGGATGGATCGCCATGTGCGCATAACGATCCAGGCTGCTACTGAGATGGTCCACCACAATGCGCACATCCAGTACCACTGCACCGTCTTCATTAACGATAAACGGATTGATATCCAGTTCGCGGATCTGCGGTAGTTCACACACCAGTTCTGACAGGTGACGCAGGATTCGAATAATCGCCGACTTATCCACCGGCGGCTGATTACGAAACTGTTCCAGTAATCGGGCCACGCGTGTCTGCTGGATCATGTTGTCGATGATCAGAGTATTTAATGGCGGTAATGCGGTCGCCCGATCACGGACAAACTCCAGCATGGTACCGCCGGCACCGAAGGTGATGACCGGACCGAACACCGCGTCGCGAATTACCCCTGCCATCAGTTCACGCCCATGGGGCTTGTGATACATTTTTTCGATAGTCACGCCATCAAGTTTGGCCTGGGGGCGTAAGGCCTGGACGGTCTCGATCAATTCGCGAAAGGTACTGCGCACCGCCTGGGCATTAATAATATTCAGCCGCACACCGTCGACATCAGTCTTGTGGGTGATATCCGGTGAATTGATCTTCATGGCGATGGGAAAGCCCAGCGACTCCGCCGCGATCAGGGCCTCGTTTGGGGTGCGGCACACCTCCACCGGCATCACCGGGATTGCAAAGGCCGCGAGGATCGCATTGGCTTCACTGCGGCTGAGTAAATTACGCTGTTCACTCAGGGCCACGTCGATGATCATATGCGCCCCGTCCACATCCGGTTCACTATCCTCACGCAAAGGTCCCGGTACCTGCAACAGTAATTGCTGGTTGCGGTAATACTCCACCAGATAGCCGAAGGCTTCGACGGCGTTTTCCGGTGTGGTAAAGCTGGGTATCTTGTGCTTTGCAAACAGCTCGCGCGATGATTCGATCTGATCCAGTCCCATCCAGCAGGTGAGAATGGTTTTATTGGACGGCGCCTTGATCCGGACCACACGCTCGGCCACCGTATAGGGGTGGGTCATGGCCTGTGGCGTCAGCAAGACTAATACACCGTCCACACCCGGATCCTGTAAACAGAGCTGCACCGCCTGTTCGTAGCGAGGTGGCGGCGCATCACCGAGGACATCAATCGGGTTACCACAAGACCAGTGCGCCGGCATTTGCTGTTGCAGTTTGCTCACGGTATCCGCGGAGAGCTGCGCCAGTTCAATCCCGAGATCCAGTGCACGGTCGGTAGCCATGATCCCGGGCCCACCGCCATTGGTGACGATAGCCAGACGATTGCCACTGACGCGATGCTGATTCGCCAGCAACTGGGTTATCGCAAACACCTCATTCACATCCTGCACACGCACTGCACCGGCCCGTTGCAATGCGGCATCGAAGACATCGTTGGCTCCCACCAGGGAGCCTGTGTGTGACATTGCAGCCTGGGCACTGGCTTGATGACGCCCGACCTTTAACACCACCACCGGTTTCATGCGCGCGGCGCTGCGCAGGCCGCTCATGAAACCGCGCGCATTGCGAATACCTTCCACATACAAGATGATGGCCTTGGTTTCCGGATCCAGCGCTAGGTAATCCAGCAAGCTGCCAAAATCGATATCGACCGCATCTCCCAGGGATATCATTGCCGAGAAACCGATGTTGCGCCTGGCGGCCCAATCCAGGATGGCGGTACATAAGGCACCGGATTGCGAAATCAGCGCGAGATTACCTCGCAATGCAGTGTTGTTACTGAACGTCGCATTCAGCATGGCCTTTGGCCTAATCAGGCCCAGGCAATTGGGACCGAGGATGCGAATATTGTATTGCCGCGCCTGTTGCAACAGGGCTTGCTGTAATGCGCCGGGCTGACCGTTTTCCGTAAACCCGGCAGACAAAATAATTGCTGCGCGGACATTGTGTCCGCCACACTGGTGCAGGATATCCGGGGTGCTCGCTGCCGGGGTTCCGATCACGACTACATCCACCGGTGCCTGGATACTGGCCAGGTCCGGGTAACAGCGGGCCTCGCCAAGTTCCTGGTATTTGGGGTTGATCGGATAGACCGGTCCGGCAAACCCGCCGGTTATCAGGTTTTGATAAACGCGACCAGCCACCGAATCCGGTTTGCCGCTTGCACCGAATACCGCGATCGCCTGTGGCATGAACAAATGCTCGAGATAATGCGGTCCCATTCGCCACCATCTTGTCTAAAATGTTTTCTCCACGGGTAATGTTCAATCGTGCCCGCTTGGATTAATGTAGCGCAATGCCCGTTGCCTTGATATCACATCCGGATTGCCTGTTACATGACATGGGACAGTGGCACCCGGAAAGTCCTGCACGTCTGAATGCCATCGCAGACCAGTTGATCGCCAGTGGGCTGGATTTCAGTTTACGACATTATGACGCACCGCTGGCCAGTCGTGATCAACTGTCTCGAGTACATACAGCCGCGTATGTCGACGAGATTTTTACCGAGGCACCGCAACAAGGCATGCGTATGCTGGACATGGATACCGCGATGAATCCATACAGTCTGCATGCTGCATTGCGTGCCGCCGGTGCCGGGATCCTGGCAGTGGACTTGATCATGCGCGGCGAAATTAGTGCTGCATTCTGTAGTGTACGCCCGCCAGGACATCATGCCGAGCGTGCGCACGCTATGGGTTTTTGCATCTTCAATAATGTAGCGGTTGCTGCTGCCCACGCCATGTCGCAATACGCACTTGATCGTGTCGCTATCGTGGATTTTGATGTGCACCACGGCAATGGCACCGAAGATATTTTCCAGCATGATCCGCGTGTATTGTTTTGTTCCACCTTCCAGCACCCGTTTTATCCACACAGCGGAGCTGCTACACAGAATCCGCATATCATCAACGTCCCCCTGGCAGCCGGCAGCCAGAGCGAACAATTTCGTGCCGCGGTGACGCAATACTGGCTACCCGCACTGACCGCCCACAGACCGCAACTGATTTTTGTTTCCGCCGGTTTTGATGCCCACCGCGAAGATGACATGGCCGGACTCAATCTGATGGAAGACGATTATGCCTGGGTCACGGCCCGTATTCGTGAGGCTGCAAAAACAAATTGTGATGGCCGGATTGTTTCCATGCTCGAAGGCGGTTACGCTTTGTCGGCCCTGAGTCGCAGTGTTGTCGCACACATCAAGGCCCTGTTATAACGCCGAGGTCTCACCATATGAAATCACGTATTATTTTTGCATCGTTGTTACTGATGTTCGTATCCGGCACACGTGCCGATGATGCACGGCAATTGGTCAAATTACCGGAGATGATGCAACACCACATGCTCGCCAATATGCGCGATCATTTGCAGACGCTGAATCAAATCCTGATCGACATGAGTAACGATGAATTAGGCAAGGCGGCGGATCTCGCGGAGGCACGGTTAGGCATGAGTTCCTTACCCTTGCATGGCGCCAGTCACATGGCCAAATTCATGCCCAAGGCCATGCAGGAACTGGGCACCAATATGCACAAAGCTGCAAGCCGCTTTGCTCTCAAGGCCCAGGAAGGCGATCCTAAATCCGCCTACAAGGCCCTCACCGATGTCACTTCTTCGTGTATTGCCTGTCACACGACTTATCGCATTCGCTAACTGGCTTCGAACTGACGCTTCCTGGATTAAACAAAACGCCCGTCAGGTGACGGGCATTTTGTTTACTGGCATTACTAATATCTGTCTTAGCCGACGAGACGTTCAACCTGCTCATCGTCGAGCATGTGCCGTGCACGTTGCATCATCATGCCAACATCATCACCCTTACGCCATTGTGCCATGCCAAATTCCAGATGCAATTTGAAGCTATCGTCATCCACCGCCGGCAATACAATCTTCATCACGTGCTCGCGGATTTTTTCGCGTAATTCCTGTGTCACCTGCTCGCTGGTTTCGGGCAGGATAAACAGGAACTCGGTTTTGTCGAGACGACCTATGACATCGGCCCAGCGCATCTGATCATTCAAGGTCTGACTCACACTGAGTAACAGCTTGTCTCCACATTCGTTGCCATGGTGCCGGATATAGTCGAGCAAATTGCCGATACGCATGATCATTACCGACAGGTTATTACCATAGCGGCGACTGCGTGATGTCTGTTGTTCCATGTTCTGGAACAGGGCACGCCGATTGAGCATGCCGGTAACCGGGTCGTTTGGATTCAGCTCCGCCACCTTGGTCTTGAGGTGATCTCGGTCCTCGATCAGGCTCTGTAACTCGGTGACATCGGTACAATACTGCAGGGTGTAGTCTTCCAGTTGAACGCTCATGCACGCCAGCCAGTACGCATCGCGTTTGTTTGTAGCATCCAGAAAAATATGGCCCTGATGAAACATGTTTTGAATCTCAGGCGGTAGCGATGTGATCGCTGCACCCATTAACTCTGTACGCGGCAGGGTCGTGATCCGGACAAAACTGTCGTTAACCCAGACAATCTGGTTATTCTTGTCCACCATGGCCAAGGCGGCCGGCAGGGATTCCAGAAATTTCTGGACCAGTTCGGGATTGATATGGTCGAGCATGCGCTGTCTTACCTCACGCGGTTGGGATATGGGGAAAATCTAGCCAATTTTTACAAGGGGGTAATATCCACTATAGACGGCTTTTATGAATTTTCATCCGTACCATCTTCGCAAATACACAAAAACAAAGCTAATCAAACAGATAGCGTATTATTAATCCATATAATAACTAATGTATAGTGGCAGTGATCTCGTAAAACTGGACCTCCAAGGACCGCCAATTAACTCATGAGCAGGTCATGACTCTTCCCGCGCGAGCTGGGCACAGCCTGGAAGTCGATGTTTATATGCAGCTTGGCTGCGCTAATCTGTTTCCTCCCTGCGACAAGTGCAACCTCCAGATTATCGCTGATCCCATCAACATCTAGCACATATCTTTGATTTTAAGTGACAACAATGAACATTCCCGAATCGTGCATGTTTCGTCACTTTCAACACGCTGCCAGGGATCAGAGATTTTCCCTGTTTAGATGCCCTACTATGAATCCAGGTGTTAACAATTTTGCTTAGCGAATTAGCCTGGGTTGTGTCAGCTGCTTTGCGCGTGGTGTAATCACACTTTCGTTTGTTTCTCAGTTATACCATCATGAAACCCTTTGCCGAATCCAGCGAACAGAACAAGCTCCCGATACTTGCTGTCTTGCAGCAGGAATTCGCCCAACTCCAGAGCGTGCTGGAAATTGGCAGTGGTACCGGCCAACACGCGGTATTTTTTTCGGCACAATTGCCGTACCTGCAATGGCATGCCAGCGATGTGGCGGACAATCTACCTGGCATAAGGCAATGGTTGAGTGACTATACGGGAACAAATCTGCATGGACCGTATGTTTTGGATGTGACCCAGCCTGATTGGCCCCTTCCCCAGATCGATGCTGTATTCAGTGCCAACACAGCTCACATCATGCACTGGGCAATGGTACAAGCCATGTTTGCCGGTGTTGGTCGATTGTTGAAACCGGGGGGACGCTTTTGTCTGTACGGTCCATTTAATTATCACGGTGCGTTTACCAGTGAAAGCAACGCCCGCTTTGACGTATGGTTAAAGGAGCGCGATCCGCAAAGCGGGGTACGCGATATCGATGATCTGACAAAACTGGCTGATACTGCCCGGTTACATCTGGTCCGGGATCACGCCATGCCGGCCAACAATCGCACTCTGGTCTGGGAAAAAGTTGGCTGAGAATAATTGCAGCCAAGAAAAAAGCCGACCAAATGGTCGGCTTAAAAATACCAGGCAATTCGCCTGATCTATTTCGGCTAGACTTCCATATCCCGCACTTGCACGGGACGAGGTGTCCGTGAAAGTTCGAGAAAGCACAGAGTTCAGTACAAGAACCGTGCCTAAGTCGAATTCGTGTTAGAAAACAGAAAGATAGCTCGGATACCGAAATTTACCGCAGTAAAGGTGTTAATAATTTCGACAGTCTGTTAGCCAAGGAATTTTTCTTTTTCAATTTCAACCTCTTACAAAAACACAGATAAGATGAGGTATTGGGCAGACAATAAGCAAATTTACAATTTATTTACAAAACCCCGCCGCGAGCGCGCCCGCACTATTGTACGGACCCAAAATCAGACGCCGTGGGTGTTACCACTAAATAGCGAATCGCCGATTTGTTATTGGCACGATCAAGGAAGACCAGGTGCAAACGGCCTTGTTGGTCGAACACCATTGAAGGGTGTGACTGGCTGCCATTACCATGCATTGGGTCGGGGCTGTCATCATCACTCCAGCCAGCAGCGATCTGCCAACTCAGCCAGATATCAGGACTTCCGTCTCGCTGGTCATCCCACGCCACCACCGCATGTCCCTGGCTGTCCATTGCACTGACCGCATGCCATTGCGCCTGATTCGCACCAAGCATGTCTTCCACTTTATTATTGTGCCCAAATGTCTTGCCGTTATCCTCACTAATTGCCGCATAGACATCATAACCTTCTGCAAAGTCACGCTTGTCCAGCCAGCTACTGACAATCCGATGCCGGCCATCACTGGCCAGGACCACACGCATGGCGCCGGTTCCTTTGCCATATGTCATTGAACGCCTGCCCTTGAGCTGGTTGAGTGGGCGCAACGCCGAGAACCATTTACCCTTGGCAGCATGCGCAGTGACAATACGGGTGTGGCCGTAACGCCGATCTTCCCAGCCGATCGTAGTCTCATCACGCGATACCGCAACAGATGGATACAACTGGTCTTGTTTTGGTGGTGCCGGATCGACAGGTTTTACTTTTGCCAGTTGCAATTGTTCGCCTTGCACACGCGCTGTAGTTGCAACGATATGATAATGTGCACCGGTTTTCTCTGACCAGGCCAACCACACTTGCGCGCCTGCTGCTGTCACGGTCGCTTCACGTGCTGTAGCGTTTGCAAGTTGGTGCACCGGTCCCAGGTGTTGCGGACTCACGACCCGCGCCCAGACCTTGTCCGCTGCTTCCCATACAACAACAAAGCGGCCATTGGGCAACCCGGTTACTGCCGGTTCGTAAGCCGGTTCTGTTTCACTCACGCGCACAGCGTGACTAAATTTAGTCGCGTGTTGCGCCTTGAAGGCGACATAAGCCCCCGGTCTGCCGCTGTGATTATCTTCCCAGGTTACGGCAATCCACTGCTTGCTGATCGCGATAGACCGATTACCACTGGACTCCAGGTGAATGAAGGTACGAGCCTGATTCGATTCACTGACTGTGATCACTGGTGAATACGTCCAGGCACAGGCAAGCGTAGGCATACCCACTAACAGCGTGAGATAGATACGCAAAAATTTCATGAAGGATTTTTCAGGAACTCGTTAATGCTTTGATGCCTGTAGTAACCACCCTGGACATAGCGATCGAAATCCTTGAAGTCCTTGACGGACTTGTAGCCCGGTGCGCGCAGGATCAATTTACCCTCGGGATTCATATACAGAAATACCGGTGTGGAAAATACATTGAGCTGTGCCCCAAGCTCCATCCCACTCAGGCGTTCACCATCGGGCAGGGTTAAGCGATCACCACTTTCGGCATCGACATAGACCAGCACGTAATGTTGAATATATAACTTGCGCAACGTGTCATCGACAAAGGTTTCCCGGTTGACCTTGTCACAATAGCCACAACCGAATCGGCCAAAATACACAAACATGTTTTTATGTGACTTCTGGGCCTCGGCAATGCCCACATCAAAGCTGACAAATGGATAACCTTTGGGTGGTTCTGCCCATAACAGGCTCGAACACAACAACAAAGCGGTGAAGAAAATCGCGCGTAACATTATAACTTCCAGATCAGGGTATTCAGGCACCCAGTATAGCCCAGCTAGCTGGCTTCGACATCTTGGGGGCAATCCACGAAACCCTGCATGTGGTGGGCATGGGAACGCCACTACTCGCAACACCAGCGAAAAATTATTTACTTTTACATGTCTTAAGCCCGAACAGCGAATAGGCCGGGCACCAGCCAATCAGGCCCGTGGCCAATGGCAAAATCCCGATCCAGCCCCATGCGCCTATCTGATGGCTCACAGTTAATCCGATCAGGAGCAAACCCACGATAATACGAACGCTACGATCAATACCGCCTTCGTTGTGTTTCATAAACTACCTCTTGTACAAAACTAGATGAGTAGAGTTTACTTACTGCCTGGCAACTTTCCGCCACCGAACATAAGCTGGCTGCACCATAAGCCTAATGATTTCTTTGTAAAATGACGCGGATCAATAAAAGCCAGGCAGCAGGTCGCCGAGCTATTAGACGCTCAGTTTTAACGTACTGGCCAATGAGTAAAAAAAACCGAATCCGAAATGATGAAGTACCCGGATTTGTGGCAGTAAAGATTGTGATTTTCCAGAAGTCGAAACCTTGTGGTCCCGGCTGGAGTATCACTCACATCACGCGTGATTCTCCATTCCCAGTTCCTTGATTTTGCGAGTCAGGGTATTGCGTCCCCAGCCCAATAACTTGGCAGCATCCTGTCGTCTTCCACCGGACTGGCGCAGGGCCGTTTCTATCATGACCCGTTCGAATTGCGGTGTAGCACGATCCAATAGACCTATATCACCTTGTGCGAGCTGACGTTCAGCCCAACGCCGTAGCATATCTGCCCAGTCACCCGAAGTATTCACTTCACCGTGAGTCATTTGCAATTCAGGTGGCAGGTCTTCAACGTTTATCACCTGTCCCGGCGACATCACCGTCAACCAGCGACAGACATTCTGTAACTGCCGAACATTACCCGGCCAGCTGTAGCGTGACAGGTATTCCTCGGTTTCTTTCGATAATTGTTTGTTTTCCACGTTAAGTTCTGTGGCCGCATCCTTGAGGAAGTGACTTGCAAGTAACGCAATATCTTCCACCCGTTCACGCAACGGCGGAATATGTATGCGAATGACATTCAGGCGATGGAATAAATCTTCCCGGAAACGACCATCGGCAACACGCTGCTCGAGGTCCTGGTGGGTGGCAGCAATGATGCGCACATCGACCTTGATTGGATTGTGGCCACCAACACGATAAAAGGTCCCGTCCTGTAACACACGCAGCAGACGGGTTTGCAGCTCCGCCGGCATGTCACCGATCTCATCGAGAAACAGAGCGCCACCATCGGCCTGTTCAAAACGACCCTGGCGTGCACTCTGTGCACCGGTAAATGCGCCTTTCTCGTGGCCGAACAATTCTGACTCCAGCAAGTCACGCGGAATCGCGGCAGTGTTCAGGGCTATGAATGGTTTGTCCGAACGCGGGCTATGTTTATGCAGTGCCTGCGCCACCAGCTCCTTACCAGTACCGGATTCGCCATTGATCAGGACCGTGATATTCGAACGTGACAATCGGCCAATGGCGCGAAACACTTCCTGCATGGAAGAGGCAGCACCAATGATCTCGGCAGAATTGGCCGCCTCGGCGGTATGTTTGTTAACCGTGGTCCGGGATTTTTCAATGGCACGCTGCGCCAGTTCCACTGCTTCATCGACATCAAACGGTTTGGGTAAATATTCAAAGGCACCACCCTGATAGGCTGTTACAGCACTGTCCAGATCGCTGTGTGCAGTAATGATAATCACCGGCAAGTCAACATTTTGAGCATGTATACGTTTTAATAATTCGAAACCATCCATACCAGGCATGCGGATATCGCTAATAATCACATCAGGTTGCTGGCGTTCAAGCGCGCGCAACACACTATCCCCGTTTTCGAAACTGCGCACCTCCATTTGCGCGCCCTTGAATGCCTTCTCCAGCACCCAGCGTATTGAACGATCATCATCTACAACCCAAACGGTCTCCATGGGTTAATCCTCGCTAGAATTATTTAATGGTAAAAGAATGGAAAAAACTGTGTGTCCCGGCTGGCTCTGACACTCGATCAGACCACCATGCTGTTGAATCAGCCTTTGTGCAATGGAAAGTCCGAGCCCCGTGCCTTCAGCACGACCGGTAACCATGGGATAAAAAATTTTATCCTTGATGTCCGCGGGAATTCCCGGCCCGTCATCGATGACATCAATTTTGACAACCAACCTGTGTTGTTGTTGACCAATGGTAAATTTACGCAGGACGCGTGTGCGAATCGTAATATTGCCCTGTTTACCCAGCGCCTGACGCGCGTTATTGACGATATTTAACATGGCCTGGATCAGGAGATCCGGATCGCCCTTCACGTCCGGAATACTCGGGTCGTAATCACGATGCAAGGCAACATCGCCAATATCTTCTGCTAGCACGATGTTGCGCACATACTCGAGTATTTCGTGCACACTCACATCCTGCTTCTTGGGCATCCCGCTTGGTCCCAACAGGCGGTTGACAAGCTTTTGCAGTCGATCGGCTTCATCAATGATCACACGGGTATATTCTTTCTGTTCCTCGCTATGCAATTCACGTTCGAGCAACTGGGCTGCACCACGCAAGCCACCAAGTGGGTTTTTAATTTCGTGCGCCAGGCCACGTAATAACTCCCGTGTCCCTACCTGTTGCGCCACCAGCGCATCTTCCCGGGTAATACGCAACAGGCGATCTATAGGTGTGATTTCAATCAGCACCTCGCTTTCACCAAAGGAGCTGTGCAGCACGGTAACAGTAAAATCTGCCGTGATTTCCTTGCCATTGAACAAGTCAATAACCTGCTCGTGTTTGGAAAACGGGTGATGCGATACGACGGCCTCACGCACCTGGTCGATGACCGGTTCACGCGGCATGATCAAATCAGTGAACGACATCCCCAGTAACTGTCGTGCGCTACCGCCGAATAACATCTCCGCTGCCGGATTGAGATAACGCAGGCGCAGATCAGCACCAAACAAGGCAACAGCCCCATTCAGATTGTCGAGGATTTTTTGATGTAGATCGGTCTGTAACATGGGAATCGCCGCCATAGTTGCGTGTTAGCAAGGATCAAACCAATTTAGTGCATAATCTTAAGATTCCTGTGCCAGCACCGAAATTAGAAAATAATATATATAAAACAGAAAGTTACAAATAGCGGGTAAAATATGTGTCCCTCGCCACACCCAAGCATATGCATGAAAGTAGTGCGTACTACATCAATAAAATGGATATATGCACCATAATGGTGCCATTCAAGCGATTGACTTATTTTTTTATGGTGGGGCGATGGATATGGACGGTTACGGGTTCACTCGAAATTGTATTGCCCTGGCTATCCTTGATACGAACTATCAGAACATGGGTGCCACGAAAAATATTGTTGAACGTATGACTGGTGTCTGTACCCGAATACACGGTCTTACCGTCGATCTGATATTCGAGTTGCTGTTCAGGCCCCAGTGCAGATGCCAGACTGACCGACACTGTCAGTTCACCACTACCACTCCAGAATGTCTGCTCGTTGTTAGGTGCAGTTATGCTCACCTTGTTCTCTATCGCGGGTAGCTTGGCCGTGGTTTTTGCTGGTGCCTGGTAAGGAGTAAAGCCTGTCGGTGGTGCCACAGGTTTGTAACCACTCCCGCCGGGCACCGTTATTTCCTCGCTGTCTGGCGAAGGCTTGTCCGAATAGATAACTTCGCCATCAGGACCAACCTTTTTATAAACCTTCTCCCCATTATCAGTGGGCGTCGGGCTGGTCTTGTCTGCCGCAACAACTGTGTTGATGCCACCTAACGACAAGAGGGCGGCTAACAACAGGTAGGCGAAAATAGGTTTCGTTACTTTACACATCACAAAGCTAGTTTAGCAGCTCGCCAAACAAGTCACGAGTGCGGTTAACAGGCTTAATCGCAACCAGTACCAGCAATCAGATATTGGTAAAACACGCGTACAAATTCTGTTTCACGGGCGTGTACCTGACGCATTTACGTTTCCACATGAGGCGAGCTAATTAACAGGATTTGATTATTAACCGCGGCAGTTAAGTTCTACCATGCGTTTACGCCGATGCTGCAACTGTTTTCCACAATCGCCATTGCCTTTTAAAGTCTGCCTGGGTAGCTGTACAAAGAGCAGGCGCAACAGGTTTACCCAGCTATAAAGACAAACGCCCCCAGATGGGGGCGTTTGCTGAGACCCAGGTAAGCGAGTGCTTACATGCTGTAGTACAGGTCGAATTCCACCGGATGAGTGGTCATGCGCAAGCGGGTGATGTCTTCCATCTTCAATGCAATGTAGGCATCGATCAGGTCGTCGGTGAACACCCCACCGGCAGTCAGGAAGGCGCGGTCCTTGTCCAGTGCTTCCATGGCCTGATCCAGGGCATAACAGACAGTCGGCACCTTGCTCAGTTCTTCCGGCGGCAGGTCGTACAGGTTCTTGTCCATCGGGTCGCCCGGGTGGATCTTGTTCTGTATACCATCCAGACCCGCCATCATCATGGCGGTAAACGCCAGGTACGGATTGGCCATTGGATCCGGGAAGCGCACCTCGATACGGCGCCCCTTCGGGTTGGCTACCCAGGGAATCCGGATTGAAGCTGAGCGGTTACGGGCAGAGTAAGCCAGCAGTACCGGGGCCTCGAAACCGGGGACCAGGCGCTTGTACGAGTTGGTGGACGGATTGGTAATCGCATTCAGTGCACGGGCGTGCTTGATGATCCCGCCAATATAGTACAGGGCGGTTTCGGACAGACCTGCATAGCCGTCGCCAGCAAACAGGTTCTTACCGTCTTTGGCCAGGGACTGGTGGCAATGCATGCCGGAACCGTTGTCACCTACCATCGGCTTGGGCATGAAGGTCGCTGTCTTGCCGTAGGCATGAGCCACGTTGTGGATCACGTATTTCATGCGCTGGTTCCAGTCAGCACGCGTCACCAGGGTATTGAACATGGTGCCGATTTCGCATTGACCGGCGGTGGCCACTTCGTGGTGATGCACCTCCACGGACACGCCGACTTCTTCCAGGGCCAGACACATGGCAGAACGGATGTCATGCAAAGAATCGACTGGCGGCACCTGGAAATAACCGCCCTTGACACCCGGACGGTGACCCATGTTGCCATCGGTATAGACCTTTTCAGAGTTCCAGCCAGCCTCTTCGGAATCGATTTTCACGAAGGAACCACTCATGTCCGCGCCCCAGCGGACGTCGTCAAAGATGAAAAATTCTGGCTCTGGACCGAAGTAGGCAGTATCGGCGATGCCAGTACTCTTCAGATAGGCCTCGGCACGCTTGGCCAGGGAACGAGGATCGCGCTCGTAACCGGCACCGGTGGAGGGCTCGAGAACATCACAGGTCAGGATCAGGGTCGGCTCATCGGTGAACGGGTCCATGATGGCGGTTTCGGCTTCAGGCATCAGGATCATGTCGGAGGCTTCGATGACCTTCCAGCCAGCGATGGATGAGCCGTCAAACATCTTGCCGTCCTTGAACAGATCGGCGTCGATGGTGCTGGCCGGTACAGATACGTGCTGTTCTTTGCCCCGTGTGTCGGTAAAACGGAAGTCGACAAACTTCACGTTATTGTCTTTTAACATTTTCATTACATTGTCTGACATTTGGTTTCCTCCAAACTAAACAGTTGAAATTCTCCTCAGCACGAGGCTAATGGAAATTCTGTGCTGCTTTTGAGTGCATGAAGCGTGCCATTTGATATCTCATTGAATAACAATGATTAAATTCTTGATTTGACAGCGTTATGCCCTATTATGGAGCAATTTTTACAACAATTGCACCATCTACGTTCAATCAGGCGAAGTAGATCTGGATTCGCTTTATGTTATTGACCGCCCGCGCAGCGGATTCGAATTGTGCCGCAATTTGCTGCCTGCTTGCCAGTGGATCTTTTGCGACGATACCCAGATCCAGGACCAGCTCCACTTGGATCTGGCCATTGAGATAGTGCAGTGTAATGTCCTCGTCCCGGATGGCGTTTGCACCCTGGAGTCCCGACCAGGCCTGCTGGAGCTGCTGCAGAATGCTTTTTCGCAGGGGCAAGCCGATATTGGGCGCAGCAGATTCATCATCTTCGGGATCGATGTGCACCATCACATCCGCCACTTCGTCAATTTCCTGGATAACCTGTTGACGCACGGTCTCACTGATATGGTGACCTTCGGATACACTGATGGTCGGCGCCACTTGGATATGCACGTCCACCAGGGCATCACCACCCATACGCCGGGTGCGCAGGATATGGAGCGCCTTGACGCCGTCGACCTGGAGAATGCTCTCACGGATGGCCTCGATGCGATCCGGCTCCAGACCAGTATCGATCAATTCGCGCACGCTATGCCAGGTTAGTTCCCAGCTGATCTTTACGATCATCACGGCAACGCCGATGGCGGCGATGGCATCGAGGTAGTGCAGGCCAGCCATGCTGCCAACGATACCGATGACCACGATCACCGAAGAGATGGCATCGGTACGCGAATGCCAGGCATTGGCCTTGAGCATGTTGGAGCGATACTTGCGTGCAATGCGCATGGAATAATGAAACAGCGCCTCTTTCACCACAATGGAGAAACACGCCAGTACCAATGCCAGTACTCCGGGTTGCCACAAGCGATCAGGATGGAACAGACGAGACACTGCATCCCAGGCAATACCCACTGCTACGGCCATAAGCGCCAGTCCCAGTGCCACCGTTGCCAGGGTCTCGATCCTGCCATGGCCATAGGGATGTTCTTCATCGGCTTCACGGTGGGAGTGCTTGGCGGCATAGATAACGATGAAATCGGTAAATAAATCCGATAGTGAGTGCACACCATCGGCGATTAAGGCGGTCGAGGTGGAGACAAAGCCACCAATGATCTTGACTATGCCCAGGATCAAATCGAAGGCGGATCCGATTAGCGTTACCTTCAATACTTCGCGATAACGGCGTTGCGAGATCTCATCCGCCGTCGCTTCGACAGGTCGCATGGTAGCTGGATGATTTTGGTGCGTATTATTTTCCATGACCTACCTCTATGACGATGATGACCTCATCGTCATCCCGGCGGGTAGATAATACCTGATGTCCATTAATCCGACACCACGCGGGAATATCGTTGAGCGCACCAGGATCGGTACATACCACTTCGAGGGTATCTCCGGGCTGCAGGGTCGCAACCCTGTCCTGGGTGCGAATCACCGGCATCGGGCACAAGAGCCGCTTGGCATCGAGTTGATACTGCATCAGTGTTTGCGTGCGCGTAAGGATTGAAAGAACTGCCACATTTCGACATTGGCATCGATCACTTTGGTGCTCGGGCCCAGCACTCGTTGCATGTAATTTTGTTTACCGCCCGGCCAGACATGACCGGTGTGGTCGTATTGCCAGAGGATCACCGGCGCCTGTTTGCAATCCTGATACACATACTTGTGGGCTGTCTGGATCGTTTTGCCCTTTTGAACGCTCCGCTGCGCGACGAGTTTACGTTGAGCTTCACAGCCATCGATGTGTGCCCACGCCCCCAGAACGGCGTCAATGTCCGGATGTTGTACACGCTGATTGGTAAACGGAAAGGGCGGGCCAAGACCACCGTGATACAGTGCGCGTGGATCATCGATACTGTGGAAGTGCATAATCGGCATCGGTTTCAGCGGTTTGCGCGTATCTGGTAAGAGCCCGCCGGCAACCGGTGCGATCGCGGCAATCCGGTCCGGTATCTTCTCTGCGAGGTAATACGCCATCATGGCCCCATTGGACATTCCCGTCACATACACACGTGCGGGATCGATAGGATAGTCCTTGATCATGGTATCCAGTAATTGACTGATAAAACCGACATCGTCTATGTGATGTTCATAGGCGTAACCGCAACATTCGCCGGCGTTCCAGGTGAGTAAACGATCATGGAGCTTGCCGGTTCCGTTGGGATATACCACATAAAACCCGTAACGATCCGCCGTCTTGTCCATCTCGCTGAATTCTTCCTGACCCCGGCCCTGACCACCGCCGCCGTGTAAATTGATCACCAGGGCATAGCGCTGTTGCTTTTGTGGCGGGATATGAACAAAGTAGTAACGCGTAAGATTCTCAAATTTCAATTTGTGCCGACGATTACCGGCCTCAGCATGGCTGAATACCAGGCTGAATAACAATATCAGCAGACCTGGTATCCACCATGTGTTGCGGATAGAAGCTGTCATCAGATATACCACTCCGCTTTCAATTGGTCCGGTGGTAGCGGGGTGACATGTAATTCCTGTACTACACCATC
>JBECKZ010000114.1:0-32978 GCA_040235555.1 Thiohalomonadales bacterium
TTCCATCAATTGCATGTTTTCCGGGGCTTGTGCCGGGATTAATTCGGCTGGCTCGGCATCCGTACGCACCAGTAGCTGCCTGTTGATCAGATTATTGACTATGGGATGTAACAGATCAGAGGCAATATTGAGGTTTTGCGCCAGATCATGCAGGCTCAACGCCGGTTTGCGCTGGTAATAATGACTTGCCACCTGCGCCATGATGGCCATGGCCAGTTTTTCCTTCATCCGGTTACTCAGACTGAATTGACGACGTTGGCGCGCACGAAACTCCGGATTCTGAAAATAAAACGCAATACTCGCCCCGGTCAGCAAAATGGTCCAGCTGATATACAACCAGATCATAAAGAAAAACAGGGTGGCGAATGCTGAATAAATTGCAGTGTAGTTCGCTGAAGAAACGAAAGAGGCAAACAGCCAGCCGACCGTTTCCCACAGCACGCCGGCCACGCTCGCACCGACTAATGCAGATTTGAAACGTACCCGGGTGTTCGGGATGTATATATAAATTAGTGTAAACGCCAGGATGATCAGCAAGTACGGCACCAGGTGACTGGCCAGCTTGATGACAAAACCGATGACCGGACTGGCGACCAGTAATAAAAAGATTTCACTCTGAGTCACCGTCGCGGTAAGACCAATCGCGGAAAATACCAGCACCGGCCCGATAAGCACCACGCTCAGATAATCACTGAAGCGACGGGCAAAAGAGCGATCTTCCGTCACATGCCAGGTAAAATTAAACGCCGCTTCGATCTTTTGCATGAGGGATATCACGGTATATAACAGCATGGCCATACCTACCGAACCCAACAGCCCGGAATTAATACCCTCGACAAAATGCACAATCGTATCGGTAATCTCGGTGCCGCGATCACCAAGCGGGAGAAGAAAATTGCGCAAGGCCAGTTCCAGCTGGTGATGCGCACCAAATCCTTTTAACACCGAGACACTGACTGCGAGTAACGGGACCAGTGATAATAGCGTGGTATAGACCAGGCTCATGGCCCGCAACGTTAATTGGCCGTCGAAGAACACATCGCGGATGGTCAGATAGGCAACGCGCAAGGTCGCAATCCCGCGATTGCGCCATTTCGTCAGTGTTGTGGAATCCGTATCCCAGATAAACTTGTTAACACGGGAAAGCCAATTGGTAATTGTATTCAACATTGCGGACCAGATTCGACAGTGTTCAGGTTTAGCTAAAGTCTAACCGTTTTCAGCAAGTTTTACAGTCGTTGCCGCATGCGATCAAACTCCGCCAGCACCTGTTCGCCGGGCCTGCCGCTCACCAGCGAGATAAGCATAACGGCAAACAAGGAACAGACAAACCCCGGCAGCAGTTCATATACGTCGAAAATGCCACCGTGCATGTGTTTCCACCAGACCACACACACGCCCCCAGTGATCATGCCCGCCAGCGCCCCCCAGCGATTCATATTGCGCCAGTACAAAGCCAGAATCAGTGGTGGTCCAAAGGCTGCACCAAACCCGGCCCAGGCATACCCCACCAGACTAAGAACACTGCTTTGAGGATCGCTGGCCAGCCAGGTGGCCATCCCGGCAATCACCAGTACAGCAATACGCCCAATCCAGATCAAATGGGACTGACTCATTTGCCTGCGCACGACAATCTTGTACAGGTCTTCGGTCAATACTGAAGCACTCACCAGCAACTGCGAATCCGCGGTACTCATGACCGCCGCCAGAATGGCGGCCAGACATATTCCTGCCAACGCAGCCGGCAACATCCTGTCGACCAAGAGCATGAATACCCGCTCACTGTCCCGAATCCCACCCGCATTGGCGAAATAGATTGAACCCAGCAAACCCACCAGCACAGCACCGAGCATGGATATACCGGACCAGCTCACGGCGATGCGCCGCGCCTGGCCGATCTGCTGTGCAGACTGGATAGCTTTGAAACGGGCAAGAATATGGGGCTGACCAAAGTAACCCAGACCCCAAGCCAGCAGTGACAGGATAGTAATCAGGCTGAGCGGATGCTGGGACCGGTCAACCCACAGGGACAACATGGCCGGGGCAGATGTATGCAGCGTGATATACGCCTCATGCCAGCCGCCCACCGCCTGCGCTGCGAGCAAGGGCACCAGAACCAGAGCAAACAGCATCAATAAACCCTGGAAGACATCGGTCCAGCACACGGCAAGAAAGCCACCCAGAAATGTGTAGACCAGAATGGTTGTCATACCAATGATAACCGCCCACTCATATGGCAACCCGAACACCGTGCTGAAGAGTTTACCACCGGCTACCAACCCGGAGACCGTGTACAACAAATAAAACAACAAGGTAAAAACAGCACCGATGATGCGCAGGCTGTGACTTTCATCTGCAAAGCGATTATTAAAGAATGCCGGTAAGGTCAGACTATCTCCCGCCAGCTCGCTATATACCCGCAGTCGTCGGGCGATGATCCACCAGTTGAGATAACCGCCAACCAGTAAACCCAGCACTAACCAAACCGATTGCAAGCCACTAGCATATGCAAAACCCGGCAGGCCAAGCAACAACCAGCCGCTCATATCGGAAGCGCCGGCACTTAAGGCTGCAGTCCAACTGCCGAGTCGGCGGCCACCCAGGATGTAATCAGACAGGTTATGGGTCCGCCGATAAGCGATCACCCCAATCGCCAGCATCAATGCAATATAGATTAAAAATGTCCAGCTGATGGTATTACTGATGTGATTGGTCATCGCACAAGGTGGTTTTTTATTTGTTGTGTTGTTTTGTGAAAACCAGAAAATAATTACTGTGTAGAAACGATTCTTCCCGCGCCAGCTGAAAGCCTGCAGTTTCAATCTCTTTGATCACTGTCTGCTTGTTTGCTCGCACGTGATGCATAATCCAGTCGGAACTCAGATTCGGGTCCTTGATAAAATCAACAATAATTAGCTGACCATTCGGTTTCATAGCATTACGGATCGAGGCCAGCATGTGTTGTGGAAATTCGAAGTGGTGATAGGTATCACATACAAACACACGGTCCATGCTGTTATCAGGTAGCATGACATCCTTGTCAGTGCCAACGACACCAACCAGATTGCGCAATCCCTCCTGTTTCGCAATCCGCTGAATGTTGCGTACGAAAACAGCCGAGATATCTTCCGCGTAGACCTTGCCGTTTTTACCGACTGCAGGGGAAAACAATTTACTGAACAGGCCAGTGCCTGCACCCACATCGGCGATGTTCATCCCTGGCTGTAGCTTAAGCGCCTGCACGATCTGCATGCGCTTATCGTAGACTTCGCGACCCTCGTGTTCGAAACGTTCGACCCAGGTGGCAAAATCAGGATGGCGAAAAGGATCGTTGATCCCGGGGCGGACATCTTTCTCCTGTGCGAACAGGAATCCGGCAAACACCAGACACAAAAGCCCGAATAGAAAACGGATGTGTTGTTGCATGGTTAGCTCCCCAAAGTTGTTACTTAGTCAGGCGTAATGTGCATGATCACCAGGGCCTGGTCGTCCGCCTGTTGTGAGCCCTGCTGGTGTTGCTGAATGGCATTCACCAGCGCTTCCTTATAGGCATGTGCAGGACCGTTCGTTGTGCGAATCACTTCTTTGAAGCGCGCCATGCCAAATTGCTTGCCTTGCGGCGACAGTGCTTCTGTCATGCCATCGGTATAACTGACCAGTACCGTGCCGGGCTCCACGGTGATCTCGGCGTTCTGCCACTGCCAGGCCTGATCGACACCCAGAGGTATTCCAGAGTGTTGCGACAGTTCGGTCAATTCACCGTCAGGCGTTTTCATGATCACCGGCGGATGGCCGGCGCTGGCGTAGCGTAATAATCTTTTGCGTGGATCATAATTCAGGATCGATGCAGTGATAAACGAACCACGCAGGGTCCGGGTAAAAAAGTACTTGTTGGTATAGTTAAACACATTGGCCGGCCCGTTTTCCGGTGATGCGCGATACGTCCGTAACACCGCGTCGAACATGGCTATCTCGACTGCCGCTGCCGCACCATGTCCTGAGGCATCCGCCACAATCAGTCCCCAAACATCTGGCTGATCCGCCGGGTAGTCCATGTCGATAATGCGTGACAGGTTGACCAGATCGTAATAATCACCGCCTGCCAGTTCGCAAAAGGAAAAATATGTCGCGACCTCGGTGCCACGCAGCTGTATGTCTTCCTGCGGTAACAGCAATTTGTGCAAGCGTCCGATATCGCTTAACTCCCGTTCAATCCAGGCATTGGCTCTAGCCAGTGCCTCGGTTTCATCGATACGCGCCATGTAAGTATTGGCTAGATTCGCCAGCAGAATTGCCTGTTCCAGATCCACCTGAGAAAACTGCAGCGGATGTTCACCCAACACGAATACCCAGCGATTGATTATTCCATCCAGGTAAAGCGGAATGACCATCAGGCTGGCGGCAGGTAAACGGTGGTACTGCAATATTGCCTGCAGTGCAGGCTCGATGGTCTCGACGATTGCCGCATTGCCGCCTTCGATTAAGCGGCTGGCCTGGGTATTTTCCAGCAACATTTCGTCTTTAAAGTGGCTCTCCACTTGCGCGGGTGACAACTCCCCGGCGCGAAAGATCATGCGGATTCGGCAGGCACGACCCTGCCCACAGCGCTCCAGGCTGAGAAACGAACACTCACCATAGACGGTATGGAAACAGTGCGCAAAGATTTCCAGGGCATTGGTATGACTCAGGCCGCTGTCACTCAACGCGCGGATATGTTCAAGTAGTTGTTGAATCATTGCGTGAGAATCTGCTCAATCTGGATATATATGGTACACTTTACCAAACTTAGTCTCCTAGTCACCTGTACCAGGTGATTCACAGCATCTAGCAACACAAAGGAATTCCCATATGACTATCAGTGCCAACAAAGTTGTCATCCTGGACTACACCCTCACGAATGACCAAGGTGAAGTACTGGACCAATCTAGCAATGGCCAATTCGCCTACCTGCATGGTGCCAACAATATTATTCCGGGTCTGGAAGATGCCCTCACCGGTAAAGCTACCGGCGATAGTCTCAATGTCAAGGTTAGCCCTGAACAAGGCTATGGCGTACGTGATGAGAACCTGAGCCAGGTCGTCAGCATCGAAATGTTTGAATCCGCCGATGACATACAAGTCGGCCAGCAATTTCACGCCCAATCCGGTGACGGTAATCGCATCGTCATCACCGTCACCAAAGTCGAGGGCGAGGAAGTCACGATTGACGGTAATCATCCACTTGCCGGCGAGACACTGAATTTTGCTGTCAAGGTGATAGACGTGCGCGATGCCACGGAACAGGAAATTGCACACAAGCATGTCCATGTGCATGGTCACGATCACTGAGTCGGAGCAGATCTGAATGCCAGCCACAGTATTTACAATGGACACGTCAAAGCCTTGACGTGTCCGTTGCTGTGTGCCGCACCCTTCCCTTAATTCCGTTCACCCAAACAAAGAACTCCCTCCGTATAATTCAGTGTAGTGTCACGTAAGCCCGACTCTCCACTAATTTGCAATCACTGGCATATTAAATGCATTGATGTTGACAGGCACATGACAGCTTCGGCAAACCTGCATCCGTGGGTTCCGATACTGTGAGGAGGTTGCATGAAACCGATTCCGCTCCAACTCGTTACCATTCAACTGGAAAATGGCCAACACGGTGTATTCATTGGCCTGCCGCTTGTCACTGATCAGGTTTCGTCTCAGGAGAGCCAGATCAGTGAGCTGTGGTTTTCCAGTATCAAAGACATTCCAGAAGGGATGTCAGTCGATCAGTTGATGGCATTGGTACAGGCACAACTGTGTCGCTGTCGGGGTGAGGTGCACTAAACTGGTTCATACTGACGCGTTGCGTACATGCAGCGCATAGGCTGAAATCGGCACGCAATTGCGAGTTATTGAAGTGCTTCGGACGCTTATCTTTCGTCAGGTAAGCGCGTGAGCATGCGGATAGTTTTTACCTGGCTTTTTCGGATTTTGAACTGGATATTACCGCCGTAAAGTTTACGATCCAGGATCAGATCGCTGTTTCTCACTTGCCGCAGCAATCCGCGTTGTTCTGTACCGTTCTTCAGGGTAACTATAAAATAGTGACCTACGTAATGTGACATCTTATCCATCCGGACCCTGACGGTATTGGGTTCAGGCTTTTTCGGTTTCTGTGCCAGCGGGTCCGGAGGGACATTGTTGATATTGGGTATCGGCGTGTTCGGTTTTGCTTTCAGCTGCTTTTCCTCTGCCTTTGCTTTTGGAGGCGAATTTTTTACTTCCTGCTTGGGTGTTTTATTGTTTTCATGTGCAGGCGCTGCGGCTTCTGTCTTCGCGTTAACAGTTGAAGTCGCAACAGGCTCAGCAGCTGGCTTGGCTTCCGGAGTTGAGGCTTTCCTGGCTTGTGCTGGTAAAAGTGCCGGATCCTGTTTCGTCGCCAAGGCCACCTTGCTGGGTAAAGGCCTGGCTACTCCCGGATCAGCCTGGGCCAGGCTTGTTGGATCCGCAGGTACCGGTGCTGCCTCGTCAGCGAACAAATCTGTGGCACCCGGGTGTCCCAGGGCTTTAGTGATTAACTGATAGGCTTTGGCAGGGGCCAATTGACCACTTTGTAATCGCGTAGCAATTTGTTGCATGTTGCCCATGCCTACATTGCCGGCGATAAAGACTGCAGAACCGGCACACAAGGCAAAGGATGTGATGTAAACCAGAAAGGCCATGCGGCCTCAAACCAATGCATCAGAGAAAACACGATTGCAGTAATTGGCGACAACAGTAACACCAGCAGACCCCAGGGGACGCTGCGCCTGAATCCCACAAAAGCCAGCCAGAGATACCCCACCAGGCTGATGACCCCGGCCAACACAAACACGGAGATATTCATATTCATTGCACAGCTCACTTTCGATACGACGGCAAATATGCCGAGATTTTACTGGTTTACGACATCATACCAAATATCTTTAAATTTTAGATAGTTACGACACAAAAACAGGGCTTTCTCGTGACTTATGTGAACAACTGCACAATTACGCTCCCTGTCAGCACGACCACATATGTCAGCGTGCGAATTTGATAGACAGGTCCGGCCTACAAAGATTCGCAGCGCCAGCTACCCTTAATAAAAAGACGGAAAAGTAGCAAATATTCATTATTTTTAGTAATGTATCAGCCGATAATACCCGAGTCACTTTCTATACTATAGAAACTATGGTCAAACCACACTTCTCTTCTGTATTTCGCAGGATACGATGCGTGGTAAAAAATTACCTGACGCATATCCTGATCGGACTCCTCTGCACGCTGGCAGTAGTGCCATTGTGTGCTGCCAAACAGGTTTCCCCTTTGACGATAGGCATCTTTCCCCGTCGCAGCGTACAGGTCACCATCCAGATGTTTACCCCGCTAGCCAAATACCTCAGCCGCGAGTTAAAGCGTCCGGTATATCTGGAAACTAGTTACGACTTTGCTTCATTTTGGGAGAAGGTCAAACAGCAACGTTATGATCTCGTGCATTACAACCAATACCACTATTTAAAATCACATAAAACTCTTGGCTATCAGGTCATAGCCAAAAATGAAGAGTTTGGTTCCGGCTCCATTGCTGGTGCTATTGTGGTACGCAGGGACAGCGGGATTCACACGTTGCAGCAACTCAAGGGGAAGAAGATTGTCTTCGGTGGTGACCGCCTGGCCATGCAGGCTTATATCAGCGCCACATATCTGCTGCGGCAAGCCGGACTCAAACAGGGGGATTATTTTGAACAATTTGCCCTGAATCCGCCCAAGGCTGCCATTGCTACGTATTATCACCAGGCCATGGCAGCAGGTACCGGTGATCATGTGCTGGCGTTGCCACGCGTACGCAAAGAAGTTGGCGAAGACCAGATGTTCTATCTGGCCAAGAGCGAACCCATAGCCCAGTTACCCTGGGCCGTAAAGGCGAACTTATCTCCGCAACTGGTCAAGCAAATTAAAAACCTCCTCACCGGTTTGCATCAGACACCAGAAGGCGAACAGGTGCTGAAAGACATGCGGGTAAGCAATATTTTACCGGCTACGGACAGTGACTACGATTCGGCTCGACGGATCATCAAAGCTGTGCTCCATGAAGAACTATAATTCAAAGCAGACTGGCGCAGTCTCCATCCTGACCCTGTTAGGTCTAAAGAGCCTGAGCCAGCGCTATCTCGTGGCAATGTTAGTTGTCTCAGTACTATTGTGTACCTTCGCCTATTTTGCCTGGCAATTCGTTCGTTCAACTAACCAAGCCCAGCTTAATCAGATTCAGAATCGCGCAGAAGCCACGGATGCCATCAATGACGTGAGCGAACAGGTGCACGTCATTGAAGTCAGTTTACTTCGTTACATCACCTTACCCTCGCAACAACACAAGGCCCACATCCAGCGCGCGTATCGACTGTATGATGCCGCAATTATCAAACTACTTGCCAACAACTGGATTAAAACCGATAAATCTCTGCAGGATTTACTGATGGCAATGGAAACCGATCGCAGAGAATTGAATATCACCACCGATAAACTACTTGCGACACGAGAAGATGAAACCAAATGGTTTCCCGCTATGCACATCATGCAGGATCGCATGTATCGACAAAACCGGCAGTTTACTACCACATTAAACTATTTAATTAATGACGTTTCCGGTGAATTGAATAACCCGGTCAATCTTAAAACCTACCAGTTACTGATTGAGATCCGGCATAGCTGGGAATTGATGGTGGCGGAATTCCGTCTGTTTGTATCCAACAGTTTCGGTATTTTCTCGAATAACCCTGAAAACGGGATGCAGGCCCGGCGTATCAACACGGAAATGTATATCAGCAGTTTGGACGGTCTCCTGAATCAGCTGCAGCAACGAGCAAAGGCGAACAAAATTGACGGCCTCAACAAAAGCGCTATCTCAGAATTGCAAAAGCAGTTTAATGAATGGAAAAAGTCATATCAAAGTGTATTAGACACATTCAATCAGGGTAGATGGCGTTATGACCTTGTAATCCTGCACAAGGATGTGGAGCCAGTGCTGGATCGCATTCTGCAGCGCGCATCCAGTCTGCAACTGGAGCTCGGGGTAGCTTCGGCCAAGGACATAACCCGGGTAACCGGTGTCGCCCAGAGTCTGTCAAACTCCGTCGTGTATATTACTATCGGTCTGTCCCTGATCGGTTTCCTCGGCTACTTCATGTTCCACCGGGTCATTCTGTTGCCCATCGCCAAAGTTGCCAGGGCACTTAAAAACGAAGTGCTGACTCCGCACACTGATCAGAGCCACCTGCACCTCAGTGATGCGAGAGAGATACTCGATCTTACCAATGCCTTTTACGAAATGCGTGAACAGATCCGCAGTCGTCAGGAACATCTGGATCACATGGCGCACCACGATTCACTCACCGCTTTGCCAAATCGTGTTCTTTTACGCGATCGCCTGAGTCAGGCTATGGCCCGGGCCAAACGTGATGACAAAATGGTTGGACTTATGTTTCTCGATCTTGATCGGTTTAAACAGATCAATGACTCGCTTGGCCATGATGTTGGTGACCGCTTGCTACAGCAGGTCTCCTCGCGCCTGAGCAGTTGCATCCGTGCAACTGATACCGTCGCCCGTCTGGGTGGAGATGAATTCGGCGTTGTCGTGGAAAATGTGGGACAAGCAGATCAAATTGCGGTTCTGGCTGAGAAAATCCTGAGTAGCTTCACGAAACCATTTCAGGTGGACAATCACGAATTGCATACCTCAACTTCCATTGGCATTGCACTGGGCCCTAATGATGACAATGATGTTGACAGTCTGATCAAGGACGCCGATATCGCGATGTATCACGCCAAGGACCAGGGCCGCAACGATTATAAATTCTACTCGGCGGAAATGGCGGCCCAGGTGGCACGCCACATGCGCCTGGAGACCCAGCTACGACAGGCCATGGACAACAACGAATTCGTGCTGCATTACCAGCCAATCGTCTCGCTGGTAACCGGTCAAATCACCAGTACTGAGGCTTTGTTGCGCTGGCAACACCCCGAACGCGGATTGTTAGCCCCTTCTGAATTCATGCCGGTACTGCAGGATTCTGGCCTGATGCGGCCGCTAACCCAATGGGTATTGCAACAAGCAAGTGCGCAGTATTTGCGACACAATCAGGCCGGATTTCCCCAGATACGCATGGCGATCAACCTGCCCGGTTTAATGCTCCACAACGACGCCATACTCAATCTGATTATTTCCACCATCGAACAAACACGTATCGACCCTACGGGCTTGCTGGTCGAATTTACCGAGGATACCCTGCTCGAATCGTTGGTAGATTCCAAAAAGGCCCTGGTCACCCTGCGTGACATGGGTGTACATATCGCCCTCGATGATTTCGGAACCGGCCAATCCTCACTCAGTCATTTACGTCAGAACCCCATTGATGTCGTCAAAATTGATCGAGACTTCATTCGCGACATACCCGCTGACAAATATGACTGTGAACTGGTAGATGCGATCATCGCCATGGCACACAAGCTGCACATTAAAGTAGTCGCAGAAGGTGTGGAAACCAGTGAACAACTTGAATTCCTGCGCCATCACAAATGTGATGCCATCCAGGGTTACTATTACAGCTCGGCACTGGACGGTGACAAAATACTGGCCCTAATCAGACAAAACCAGCCAATGACCCTGGTACGCGCAAGTCACTGATCCTGTGCGCAATGACTCTTACGCATATCCTTCCCTTTACGAAAATCGCAAAAAAATACAACCCTGGTTTGCCGGCAGCAGCGTCTATATGATTAGATGGTTGCCGAAACATTAACAGTCACACTCATCGCTATATGAACAACAATCACATGGAGTTTCATCCGGTTACAGCAAGCTGGTTTTCACAGCAATTCGCAGCGGCCAGTGACGTCCAGTTGCAGGCCTGGGCCTCCATTACCAGCGGTGCTGCCACACTCATCGCCGCACCCACCGGTTCGGGCAAAACCCTGGCCGCCTTTCTGGCCATAATCGACCAGCTCATCAAGGAAGGCTTGCAAACCGGGCTTAACGACGAGACCAGGGTGTTGTACGTCTCACCGCTAAAGGCCCTTTCCAATGATGTCCAGAAAAACCTGCAACTACCATTGAACGGCATCCGCGATGAATTGCTTCTCGCCGGTCTGCCCGATGTCCCCATTAACGCATGGGTGCGCACCGGTGACACCAGTCAGGCAGAACGCGAACGCATGCGCCGGCAGCCACCACACATTATCGTCACCACGCCTGAATCGTTATATTTGTTATTGACCTCCGTCTCGGGTCGCCAGATGTTGGGTACAGTGCGCAGTGTGATCGTGGATGAAATTCATGCCCTTGCCGGTAACAAGCGTGGTGCCCATCTGAGCCTGTCTCTGGAAAGACTCGATCACCTGTGCCGCAGCCAACAGGGTCGCACCCCGGTACGTATCGGCATCTCGGCCACCCAAAAACCCATCGAGGACATGGCGCACTTCCTCATGGGCGTTCACGACACACCGATTAACATAATTGATACCGGCCATGTGCGCGCACGTGACCTTGCCATCGAGTTACCGCCTTCGCCGATGGACGCGGTCATGGCCAATGAAGTGTGGGATGAGTTATATACTCGCCTCGAACAATTGATCGCCGCCCACGACACGACGCTAATCTTTGTCAACACCCGGCGCCTGGCCGAACGCGTCGCCCATCACCTTGCAGAACGACTGGGTGAGGATGCCGTCACCTCGCATCACGGATCACTTTCGCGCAAACACCGCCTGCGCGCCGAACAACAGCTCAAACATGGGCAGTTGCGGGCCCTGGTCGCCACGGCCTCGCTGGAACTGGGTATCGACATCGGCAACGTGGATCTGGTGTGCCAGTTGGGATCACCGCGAGGCATCGCCAGCTTTCTGCAACGGGTCGGTCGCTCCGGTCACCGGCTCAACGCCACCCCCAAAGGTCGTTTGTTCCCATTATCCCATAATGACTTGCTCGAATGTGTCGCCTTGTTTGATGCAGTGCAACGTGACGAACTGGATCATATTCGCATCCCGGCGCAACCCCTGGATGTACTCGCACAACAGATCGTGGCCGAAGTAGCCGCGCAGGACTGGCAAGGGAAAGAACTGTTTGTCACGCTCAAACGCGCCTGGCCGTATAGAGATCTCAGCGAAATCGTCTTTACCCAGATCGTGCGAATGCTGAGCGAAGGTTACAGTACCCGTCGCGGTCGCCGTGGCGCCTATCTGCATCGTGATATCGTCAATGATCAACTGCGCGCCCGCCGCGGTGCACGCCTGGTTGCCCTGACCAATGGCGGTGCCATCCCGGATCAATTCGATTACGACGTCATCCTGCAACCAGAAGGCAGTTTTGTTGGTTCGCTCAACGAAGATTTCGCATTTGAAAGCCTGCCCGGTGATATTTTTCAGCTGGGCAATACCTCCTATCGAATCCAGAAGATCGAACAGGGCAAGGTCTACGTGGAAGATGCACACGGCCAGCCACCCAACATTCCGTTCTGGTTTGGTGAGGCCCCCGGGCGCAGCGATGAATTATCCACGGCCGTCTCGCGCCTGTTGCAGGACAGTGAAACCAAACTGGTTGAAGGCCAGGATGTAACACAACACTGGCTGCAACAACAATATGGCCTGGATGATGCTGCCGCCAATCAACTGACGACGTACCTGCTCAGTGCCAGGGCCGCCTTGGGTTGCCTGCCTTCGCAGGACCAGATCATCTTCGAACGCTTCTTCGATGAGGCCGGCGACATGCACCTGGTGATCCACTCGCCGTCCGGCTCACGCCTGAATCGCGCCTGGGGTCTGGCCCTGCGCAAACGTTTCTGTCGCCAGTTCAATTTTGAATTGCAGGCGGCCGCCACCGACAACAGCATTGTGTTATCACTTGGCCCGACCCACAGTTTTCCATTGGATGAGGTCGTACACTATTTAAAAAGTGAGACCCTGCGTCATGTCCTGATCCAGGCGCTGCTCGACGCGCCGATGTTTGCCACCCGTTGGCGCTGGAATGCCAATATCTCCCTCGCGGTGCCCCGCAATCGCAATGGTAAACGCATCCCCGCCCAGTTCCAGCGCAGTGATGCCGAAGATCTGGTGGCGCTGGTATTCCCGGATCAACTGGCCTGTCTGGAAAACATCCGCGGTGACCGTGAAATTCCCAACCACCCACTGGTGCAACAAACCCTGCACGACTGTTTGTACGACAACATGGATATCGAGGGTTTGGAATATTTGTATCAACGTATCGAGCACGGCGAGGTCAACATTGTCTGTCGCGATCTGGCCGGACCTTCACCCCTGTGCGGTGAGATCCTGACTGCCCGACCCTATGCCTTCCTGGATGACGGCGCTGCCGAAGAGCGACGCACCCTCAACGTCAAACAACCACGTTTCGCCGATCCACAGGACGCCGGTGAACTGGGCCAGCTCAATCCCGAGGCCATCGCCCAGGTCGAACTGGAGGCCTGGCCCGAGGCACGCTCGGCTGATGAACTTTACGATGCACTGGTGTTGCTCGGGTTCATGACCGACGCGGAAATTAGCGATCCCTGGCGAGCCCTATTAGTCGCACTTGCACAGCAACAACGTGTTGCCGCGATCAAGATCAATGAGCAAATTCTGCATGTCAGTGCCGAACGCCTGCAGGAAGTCACCACACTCTACGCCATCGGGCGAGACACTATCGCCATACCCATGATTGAAATGCACGAACACCTGGATCCAGACACCGCCCTGGTCAATCTGTTGCGATCACGACTGGAAGGTCTGGGTCCGATCAGTGAAATGGCATTAAGCACCCAGTTCGGGTTACCGTTACAGCGTATTCAGCACGCGTTGTTGCAACTGGAACAACAGGGCTTCGCCCTGCGTGGCCAGTTCACCGGTGAAACCGGCACTCAATGGTGCGAACGACGACTATTAGCACGCATTCATCGTTATACCCTGCAGGACCTGCGCAAACAAATCCGTCCGGTCAGTCCTCAGGATTACATGCGATTCCTGTTCCAGTGGCAACATGTGTCGATGCCGGTTGCCGGTAGCGAGAGCCTGAATAGTCTGTTGGAACAACTGGAAGGTCTGACAATACCAGCGGTGTGTTGGGAACGGGATGTGTTAGCGGCACGAATGCAATTGTACCTGCCGCACGATCTGGATCAGTTGTGCAATACCGGCCGTGTCCACTGGCAACGCCTGTCATCACCGGCGAGCAAATTGCGCGCCCAGGCTGGGGTGTTACGCCACACCGCGATTGCCTTGTTACCACGCCGACATCGCGAGCACTGGCAAACCGATTTAAACAGCCAACCCGACCTCAATGTACATGCACAACAGGTGATGCAGTTGTTACAACAACAAGGCGCCAGTTTCTTTGATGAGTTATTACACGCCAGCGGCCTGTTGCCGGTACAACTGGAACAGGCCCTGGCCGAACTCGCCAGCCACGGTATTCTCACCTCGGATAATTTTGCCGGCCTGCGCGCCTTGATCACACCACAACGGCGGCACCGGCATCGGCAACGTCGCCGCAGTCAATCCCTGCTGGATGAAGCCGGACGCTGGACCCTGATCAAAACGGCAATGCCTCGGGTAGATTCACAAGCTACGGAACACATCGCACGCGTCCTGTTGCAGCGTTACGGCGTGGTCTTTCGCAAGCTGCTGGAACGCGAGAACAATCTGCCGCCCTGGCGCGAATTGTTATATGACTATCGGCGCATGGAGGCGCGTGGCGAAATTCGTGGCGGACGCTTCGTGAGTGGATTCAGCGGTGAGCAGTTTGCCTTGCCCGAAGCAGTTGCGCCATTGCGTCAGCTGCGCGACACGCCAGTCGATGGCAAGTTGTATATACTCAGTGGTGTCGATCCGCTCAACCTCAGCGGCATCATCACCCCGGGCGAACGCATCCCGGCCAAACATACCATGCAAATCATTTATCAGGATGGTATCCCGGTTGCCTATACCCACCACGGCAAACTGCAGGCACTCACCAGTCTGAGCGAAGAACAAATCTTCACGGCAACACAACTACTACATCGTCCTCGGCAACCGCTGACATCCGTTAATCCAGATGCTCGCCACTAGGTAATCAACTGGCCAGCACGATCAGCGGTACTTTCATCTCCTGTAACGAAGTACCACCGTGGACGCCATAATGGAAAAATGGCTTTTCGCCTGCGACCCAGTCCTTGATCACGTAGTTGTCTTTCATGATCAGAGTGTAATCCCCCACGCGCTGGGCCAGTTGCGGATGGGCATCACCGAGACCAAAAGTGCCCTGATCGATCAGGAACTGGCTTTCGAATAGATCCATGTAACCAGAAAAATGTTCCTGCACATAGTCGACAAAGGTTTGGCTCTTGTGCGGATGCACATAACAATAGGCGACGCGAGGTTCGCCACTGAGCGGCAGGCTCAGGCAATCCTGCAGGACCGGATGTTCATGCAGTTTGATCAGACGTTCTGGAGAGGTATCGATAAACCCGTGATCCGCTGTAATGAGTAACAGCGTGCTGGTACCGGCAATCATATCCATAAACTGTTCCAGGCGTTGTTCAATTTCGCGGAAATGTTGTGCAACCTCACCGCTGGCATTGCCAAACTGGTGTGACAAGCGATCGAACTCCGGCCAATAGACATAGACATACTGACGTGTATCACCTTGCAGGATCGCCTGTAAGTTTGTAAACATTGATGCCAGATCAGAATATCCAATACGCAGTGCACTCCCGCTGTGCGCAATATTGAAGGGGCTATCGATGATCCAGCCAGGGGCCAGCACGGTACTCGGCACCTGTAGCAGATCGAAAAACGGGACGTGTCCGTACAATGTGCCGATATCAATACCACGTTCGCTAAGCACTTCCCGGCTGCCACGTACCTGACACGGCAGCACGGCAGTCACTGCACCAACTTCTTTTAAATAGGTAAACCAGCCGGTGAGTCCGTGTTGTTGTGGTGCCAGGCCCGTCATGAAAGTCGTGATCGCGCTGGCAGTGGTCGTGGGGAATACCGACGTCAGCTCGGCAGTTTGATGCGACTGCAGATACCCCGGCTGCGCCGCCAGATAGCGTGCGCCCAGGCCGTCGACTACCAGCAACACCACGTTTTGATAGTCATCCAGGCGTGCCAGCGATGCATGTCCAAGGGCCGGATACGGGTGTTCCTGAACGCCGAACTCCCGTGCCAGCCGGGACATCAGATTCACCAGGCTGTAACCGTGATAATCTGGAAAATGCATGCGACTCCCACAGGATTTGCTGAATCTGGTCATGCTAGCAAAAAGCCAGAAGGGTGAATAGTGCTGGAAATTCAGGGAGTTAAATTCTTTAGATTGATTCAGATCCGATTCAGGCTTGCTGCCTATTATCTCCTCCATGCAGGATGAAACCTGCCCCACTCGTGGAGGTGAATGATGAAACACACAAACCGCAAACTCTTTATGACCCTGGGTCTGGTTGCCAGTCTTGCCTTGCCGGGTCTGGCCATGGCCGATAACTGGCGGCAGCCTTCTCTAAAATACTCTGTTCAGCAACACCAGGCTCAGCGGCATGATGCACGCCGTGGCCATGCTCAGGATCGTTATCGTGAACATGAGTTCGCATACCGTGATCGCGATGACCGCCACGAATGGCGTGAACATCACCGCGAACGTCGTTACGACCGCGACAATTACTATCGTCGGCACGAATGGCGTGAGCATGCGCACCGTTACTACCGCTTACACCGTTACTACGGCTATGGCATCTTCCCCAGCGCCTTTGTCTCCGGCGTCTATGTTGCGCCAACACCCAGACTGATTATCGACCTACGCTAATCAGCGCACGACATGGTGGGCCGCCTACGCGGCCCCCCGTCGATTTACCTGCACTGCAGGTCATTGTATCCTTAGCGCAGGTTCGCCATCCGGATTTTTACTATGCATAAATTGCTCATCGGTTTGATATTGGGCGCTTCAGTCATGTTCTCTGGCTACAGCTTCGCGGCCAAACCGATTTCCAAACAACAGGCTGCCACGATTGCCAAGTCCCGGTTCCAGGGACGCGTTATTGCCATCGATGAAGGCAAACACGACAACACCCCGGTGTATCGCGTCAAGGTACTGGATAAACATGGCGGCATGCATACGATCGTGATCGATCATCAATCCGGCAACATTGTTTCGGCGCACTGACCATGCGAATCCTCATAATTGAAGATGAAAACGATATCCGCCAACGCGTGGCGCAACAGCTGCGGTCACTCGATTTCATGGTGGATGAAACCGGCGAGGGCGAGGAAGGACTGTTCTTCGCCGGATAATATCCAATAGATCTGGCCGTGGTTGATCTGGGCCTGCCCGGTATGTCCGGCATCGAGGTGATCAAAAAACTGCGCAGTGCAGGCAAGACCCTGCCAATCCTGATTCTGACAGCACGTGATCGCTGGCAGGACAAGGTTAATGGGCTTGAAGCCGGTGCCGACGACTATCTGGTCAAGCCGTTTCAGATGGAAGAACTGATTGCACGTATCAAAGCCCTGTTGCGCCGCGCCAGTGGCGCCACCCAGGAAAACATTACCTGCGGCCCCATCGTGCTGGAACTGGAAAGCCAACAGGTAAGTCTGCATGGACAACCTGTCGACCTCACCACGTTCGAGTACCGCCTGCTTGAATACCTGATGCGCAACCACAAGAAAGTCATTTCCAAGGACAACCTCAACGATTATCTCTACCCGCATGATGAAGATCGTGACAGCAATGTCATCGAGGTCATCATGGGCCGGGTACGCCGTAAACTGGATCCGGACAACACTCTCAAACCTATCGAAACCTTGCGCGGGCGCGGCTATCGCTTCACCTTGTGTGATAACACATAATGAATTCCCTGCGTGCACGCCTGATCCTGGCAGCCAGTGTGGTGCTGGCAGTGTTCATCGTGATAGCCGGTTATACCCTGGACAAGGCGTTTTACGAAAGTGCGGAACAGAGCCTGCGGAATAATCTCGATACCCAGATGACGTTCCTGCTGGCCAGTGCCGATGTGCAGAATGCTGATGACATCGACATGCCAACCCGCATGCTGGAAACCAAGTTCAGCCTGCCCAGCTCGGGGCTCTATGCCATTATTGTCAATCAACAGGGCAAGGTGGTCTGGAAATCCCTGTCGACAGTCGGCGTGCGGATCCCGGCACCGCTAATCCTCAAAGCTGGTCAGCAAAAACTCGAACACGTCAGCGAAGGTACGGATCAGTTTTATGTCAAGAGCTATGGCATCAACTGGTTTACCCAGAAAGATCAGATCCCGCTGACTTTTAACGTGATTACTGACCTGCAGGGATTTCAAAATCAAATCCTGGGCTACCGCAAGACTTTGTGGGGCTGGCTAATTGCATTGGCGGTTCTGTTGTTAGTGGCGCAACTGGTAATCCTGGTATGGGGACTGCGACCGTTGCGACGCGTAATCGACGAGATTAACGCGGTTGAATCTGGCAAACAGGAACGCATAGCCGCCAATTATCCCCGTGAGATCTTGCGTCTGACCGATAACATCAATGGCCTGATTGATCACGAACATACCCAGCAGACACGATACCGCAATGCGCTGGCCGATCTCGCGCACAGCCTGAAGACACCCCTGGCAGTGCTCAACGGTGCCATCCATGATGTCCCGGACCTCAAGATGCGTGAGCAACTGCATGAACAAATCCAGCGCATGGATCATATTGTTGCCCACCAGTTGCAACGTGCCGCGACGGCCGGTGGCTCTCCGGTGCGCAAACCCATCTTACTCGAACCGATCATAGATAAACTCTGCCGGGCCCTGGCCAAGGTCTATCAGGACAAACACATCCGGTTTGAACAGCAATTGCCTGCTGACCTGAAATTGCGGGTTGATGAAGGCGACTTGATGGAAGTACTCGGAAATATTCTGGATAATGCCTGCAAGTGGTGCCAGCAACGGATACAGATTGAAGTTGATGTCGAGAAGTCACGTGCCCACATTTCGATAGCCGATGACGGTCCGGGGATTGCCCAATCCCAGAGTGATCTGATCCTGCAACGTGGAGGTCGTATCGATGAAACTAAACCCGGCCAGGGCATCGGGTTGTCAGTCGTGGTGGACATCATCGAGGCCTACAAGGGCAGAATCGTCGTCGGACCTAGTCCCCTGGGTGGTGCCGCATTCAAGTTTGATTTACCCGCAGGCTGATAAGCGTAAGGAAAATTAGCATGAATACTATCCGCATCTTTCGCCATATCGATTGTGAAGGCCCGGCTTATCTGCAGACACTGCTGCGGGAAAAAAATATTGCGTTTGAGCTGGTACGGATCGATGAATTTGAACCGGTCAACATGTCACTGGAACATATCGGCGGTCTCATTTTTATGGGCGGTTCCATGAGTGTCAATGACCCGCTGGAGTGGATTGCCCAGGAGGTTGCCCTGATCCAGAAGGCAGTACAACAAAACATTCCGGTGCTGGGTGTCTGTCTCGGCAGTCAGTTGCTGGCCAAGGCCATGGGCTCACGCATCTATCCTGGTCCCTGCATGGAAATTGGTTGGTATCCCGTCAATTGCATCGCCGGTCACCCCCTGACCGCGGGGATACCGGAACAAATTAATGTGTTCCATTGGCATGGTGAAACCTTTGACTTGCCTGCAGAGGCACACCTGTTGTTTTCCAACGAACGTTATCAGAACCAGGGCTTCGCTGTGGGTCCGCATTTAGGTTTGCAATTCCATGTTGAAATGGAAGCAGAGCTGGTACGCGAATGGATTCGCCGCAATCCCGCTGATCTGGAACGCCGCTGCGAGCATGCTCATGATGCAGAAGCAATCCTGAACGACCTGGATACCCGTATCAGCAAGATGCAGGCAAGCGCGCGTATCCTGTTAGACAACTGGTTGCTTAACTGCAACCTCACTACTGTTGCAACATGAAGTCATTGCAGGCACTGGTCCTCGCTGCCGGCAGTAGTCGGCGCTTTCCCGCCAACAAATTACTACGACCATTGCCCGATCAAAGCTGTTTGCTGGATATCAGCTATCAGCTAGCCAGTATCCTGACCCCGCAGGTGATGCTAGTCATCAACAACGACGAAAAAATGCAGGCACACTGCCGCACGCAACACTATCCATATTTGATCAACTCCCGTGCTGACACTGGAATGGCCAGCAGTATAGTGACTGGCGTACGGTCCACTGCAGATGCTACAGGCTGGGCCATCTTTCTGGCAGACATGCCATGTATAAAACCTGCGACTCTGCACCTTCTTGCAGAACTCTGGACAAACTACGAAGTAACCCAACCGACCTACCAAAATCAAGCCGGGCATCCGGTAATTTTCTCAGCAAGCTGGTTAGATAAATTGTCTGCTTTGACCTGTGACCAGGGTGCGCGAGGACTGTTACAGACCCATCCGGCAGTTCATCGGCTGGAAACCAGCGATGCCGGCGTGTGTTTTGATATTGATACGGAAGCGGACTGGGAAACCTTTATGCAAATACTCGAAACGCCCTAAAGCGAATTGCGCAACATCAGCTCATCTGGATGCGGATTGAGATAGACCTGTTGTCGGATATAGTCATTCGGGAACCGGCGAAGGTAATGCTTTATCAAGGTAATCGGAACGATCAATGGCAGCTGACCTAGCCGGTATTTGTCCAGAATTTCCAGCAATTCCTGTTTATCCTCCGCCGACAGTTCGTCTTTGATGTAACCCATGATGTGCATCAAAACATTCGTATGTGTCTTGCGTGTCGCTGGACTGGACAAGGCCTGCATCAGAAGCCGCACGTATTGTTGCGCGACTTCCTTCAGATTAGCGCTACCGACATAGGCAATGAGTCGCCCGAGCTCTCGATAGATGATTTCGTCGTGTGCCAGCAGGGTGAATTTGTGGATAGTGTGAAACTCAACCAGACCCGCGGCCGAGAACCCACCGTGTTTGAATTGCAGCCAGCGATGATAGACGAATACCCGTTCGATAAAATTTTCCCGTAACACCGGGTCCATCAATCGACCCTCCTCTTCCACCGGTAATTCCGGCAGGGCCTGCATGATAGTCGCAGCATAGATGCCACGATCGGTTCCAACCAGATTGCCATCCCGATACACCTTGACCCGTTCCATGCCGCAACTCGGTGAGGCGCGTTTGAAAATATAACCGCAAATACCTTCCAGCTCGGGTAGCACATGTCTGGCATAGTCCTGCAGTTGTTCCGTAACATCGAGTTTCGGGTCTTTGCTGCCACAAACCCGAATGGCACCGCTTACCTGTACCAGTTGAATGGTTGGCCGCGGAATGCCCAGGCCAATGGCGACTTCCGGGCAAAATGCGGTGAATTCAAAGTATTCACCCAAGGTCTCGGTAATATAACCGTTATGCTTATGCCCGCCGTCGTAACGCACTTCCTGTCCTAACAGGCAACTGCTGATGGCAATGGGAATTTTTTCCAAAACGGTTTCAGTTGCCATGCGATTGATTCGTCTGCAACAGATACAGCCCAACCAGGGTTTTACCGTCCGCGATCTGGCCCTGCCTGACCATGCCCTCGATTTCTCCGAGCGTGAACCAGTGTATCTCAATCACCTCTTCGGCCTCATGTGCGTGCATGTACTGGCTAAGATCCCTGGCATAAAACAAGTACACCACCTCAGTAAGTATCCCCGGGGAAGGGACAAATTGACCCAGTTTTTGCCAGGTCGCCGCCTCGACACCAACCTCTTCCAGTAACTCGCGTCGCGCTGTGACTTCCGGGGCCTCATCAGTCTCACGCTTGCCGGCAGGAAATTCCCACAACCAGCCACCGGTGGCATGCCGGTACTGGCGAATCAAACATAAACGGCCATCTGCATCTTCGGCAATGATCGCCACACCACCCGGATGGTGCACGATCTCCAACTCAACCTGGTTACCGTTTGGCAACAAGACGTTTTCCAGATTAAGTTGAATAATTCTCCCCCGATAAAGGGGGTGTAATTTTGTTGCCATCCAGTCTGTTCTCCTACGAACCTGTGTCCCAGGTGTGATATTCTGGACACGGCAAAATTGTAACGCGGATAGGTAAATTATATATGGCGAAACTGCTTTTTTTCGGACCCTTGTCAGACGTGCTGGACGTTGAATCAATGACGGTACCATTGCCCCCTGAGGTCAAAACCATAGAAGACCTGGTAAATGCACTGCATCAGCGTGGCACCCGCTGGCAACGCTATCTTGACCCGGAAAAACTGCAGATCACCCGCAATCGCCAGTTTTGCGACGTAAAAACTGATATTACAAATAACGATGAAATCGCCTTTATTTCTCGCGCGGGCAGTATTTAATTACCTAACATTAATGTATTGAAAACTGATATGCACAGCGGTTATCCATGCATCAAGATCATGCTCAAGGAAAAACGCGAAAGGACCCTTCCAGACTGGTAGCGGAAGCGGATTCCTATTGGCGTACGCTCACGCAGTATTCTCCAAATCACATCATGGTACTGGATAGCGCTGGTACAATCCTGTTTATCAACTATACAGTACCCGGATTGGAAGTCGCTGATGTTATCGGTACCTGTTTCTACGATTACCTCACTGACGAGGCAGCACGTACTTCCCGTGCCTGCTATGAAAAGGTGTTTGCGTCCGGCAAGTCTGACCAATTCGAAGCTACCTACACTGACCCGATTGGTGGCTTGCATGTGTTCGAGAACCTGGTTCACCCATTGATTGAAAATGGACAAGTCGTTGCCATTATTAATGACGCCCGCGATATAACCCAATCCCGGTCTCAACAACACAAACTTGAACAAAAGCATGGTTTACTTGATGCCGTCATCTCCCAGTCACCGATCATCGTTTGGGCCATTGATAATAACGGCATCTTCACCCTGTCAGAAGGTAAGGGCCTCGATGCATTAAAACTCAAACGCGGTGAAGTGGTAGGGAGATCCGTATTTGATGTCTATAAAGACAACAAGGAAATAATTCAAAGCTGCCAACAGGCCTTGCAGGGTGAAACAATAACTTCTGTCGTACACGCTGCAGGTCGTGTCTATCATTCCACCTACAATCCAATCAAGGACCCGAACGGGAACATACAGGCTGTTATGGGAGTAGCCAATGATATTACCGAGCTGCACCAAATCGAGACGCAAATGCGCATTCTCTCAAGTGCGCTTGAACAAACTGCCGATCTGGTATTGATTACAAACATTGATGGCGTCATCGAGTACGTTAACCCGGCATTTGAATCCACCACTGGTTACAGTCGAGAGGATATTATTGGCACGAAACCGAATTTATTGCGTTCAGGCAAACACGAACCCGAATTTTATCAGCACCTGTGGGAAACCATTTTACGCGGCGATGTCTTCAGCGAAGTATTTATTAATGCACGCAAGGATGGTTCCATTTTCTACGAAGAAAAACACATTACCCCAATCCGTAATCAACAGAATAAAATCACGCATTTCGTCTCGACTGGCAAGGATATCTCGGAACGCATGCGGGTACAGGAACGCCTGCATTACATGGCACACCATGACGCCCTCACTAAACTGCCTAACCGCAACCTTTTCATGGATCGCCTGCGTCAGGCCATGGCCAGGGCACGCTGGCACAAGCGTCTCATTGCCGTGATGTTTATTGACCTTGACAGGTTTAAGACCATTAACGACTCGCTTGGGCATTCTGTCGGTGACCAACTGCTTATTCAGCTGACTCAGCGCCTTAGCAGCGGTGTCCGTGCCGGCGATACCATAGCCCGCTTCGGTGGTGATGAATTTGCCATTCTTCTGGATGACATTGCCTCTGAAAAAGATATCTCACAACTGGCAAAAAAAATTCTTGACACCATGATCACGCCCTTTGTCATTGAAGGACGGGATCTCTTCATGACTGCCTCAATTGGTGTAAGTATCTTTCCCAATGATGGTGAAGACGCTGATACCTTGTTGCGTAATGCCGACGTTGCCATGTACCGAGCCAAGGATCTTGGTCGCAATAATTACCAGTTTTATTCCAATGAAATGAGTGCACGCGCCTTTGAACGCCTGACCCTGGAGAACTCCCTGCGCCATGCGCTCAAGCGCATGGAATTCTCCCTGCTTTATCAGCCACAGATGGAGATCAAAAACCGGCGTATCGTTGGTGTCGAAGCCCTGTTACGTTGGCAACACCCTGAACTGGGTCAGATACTTCCCAGTGACTTCGTTCCATTGCTGGAAGAGACAGGCCTGATTGACCAGGTCGGCGAATGGGTACTGCAAACCGCGCTTAATCAGACAGCGCAATGGCATGCTGCCGGTCATGATTTTTTGAAAGTCTCGATCAATTTATCCGGACGCCAGTTCAATAATCCAAATTTCATCACCTCGTTGAAATCGATCGTACAAAATACCGGGCTGAATCAAAACTTGATTGAACTGGAACTGACGGAGAGCATGCTTATGCGCAATGCCAGCAAGACCATCAGTGCACTTAACAACCTGCATCAGTTTGGCATCAGCATCGCCGTTGATGATTTTGGGACCGGTTATTCCTCCCTGAATTATTTGCGTCGATTTCCAATTTCCACTTTAAAGATCGATCGATCATTCATCCGGGATGTTATCGACGACACTGATGACCGTGCCATCACCACCGCGATGATTGTTATGGCACAAAGCCTTAACCTCGTTGTTATTGCTGAAGGTGTAGAGACTGAAGCCCAGATCAATTTTCTGCAGAGTCTGGACTGTCATCAGGTCCAGGGCAATATCTGTAGCGCCCCGGTCACCGCCAATGTGATAAGCAAAATGTTACTTGCACAGGAGTGCTAAACAGGAGGGTTGTCACAGCAAAAAAAACGCATCGCCTAGCGCAAAATTGTTTTACATTATCCGTTATTCATATTCAGTATATTTCTTAGCACTGCCGCGCACTTTGTCTGCCGGATATTTTTGTTCATTGATCTGGATTTTTTCATCCACCAATTGCGGTAAATTCACCCCGAGGCGCTCAGCCAACCGTAGTGTAAAGATAAACACATCTGCCAGTTCATAGCCCACCTCACGACGCTTGTCGTCGCTCAGTGACTCGCTTTGTGCCTCGGACAACCACTGAAAATGCTCCATCAATTCTCCTGCTTCCACTGCAAGCGCCATGGCAAGATTCTTGGGCGCATGAAATTGCTCCCAGTCCCGCTCCTTGGCAAACATGAGTAAGCGTTGTTGTAGATCGTCCAGATACTGCTGTTCCATTCAGCCTCCTGAGTTTGTTGGGTCGAGTAAGGTGGGTTCTCAGCTTGACACAAAAAAGCCCGCCAGGTGAACACCTGCCGGGCCATTGGTCTGTTTTTAGTTCCGGACTGAATTATGGATTAAATCGCACACTGCCGCCGCGGCTGATGTGCCGATTCAGTTCCAGGCAGGACCAGGCTTGCATATCAATAATCCTGGTTGTGCCATCCAGGTACTCGATCATCGCCTTGACCGGGATTCCCTGAATCATTTCCAGCAATTTCACCTTGATGAGCTGGCCGGTACGATTGACGTACCAGTTTCCCACCACCGGAACATTCCCGTTAAACATAGTTGACCTCCCCAGATCACCATAAACAAAATACGTTTTTACATTTTATTTAAAGTGTATCAGAGCAATTTTCGTACGGCGATAGATCTGGGTCATATTGTTAGGATTTATTTTCCTTTTTGAAACAATAAGTTATAAGCGATGATTTAGATGGAGACAAATATTTGACTATTAATCAAGTGCTTACTCATCAGTCACGCAACCCTGGGAAGCATCCTTAACACTCTTAATGTATTTAAACAAAGTTCCACGTTTGGCTTTATAGGCAGGCATCTGCCATTCAGCTCGCCGCCTGGCCATCTCCTCATCCGGAACATCCACGTCCAGGATTCGCAGTTCGGCATCAATCGTGATGACATCCCCGTTGCGAATCAGACCGATAGGTCCACCCTCCTGGGCCTCAGGTACGATATGGCCAATAATGAAACCGTGTGAACCACCGGAAAAACGGCCATCCGTCATCAGGGCCACATCCTTACCCAGGCCGGCGCCCATGATGGCTGAGGTTGGGGTTAACATTTCCGGCATACCGGGTCCCCCTTTGGGCCCCTCATAACGGATCACAACCACTTCGCCTTTTTGAATTTCGTTGTTCTCCAGACCCTTGAGCATGTCTTCTTCACAATCGTAGACTCTAGCCGGGCCGACGAAACGCAGGCCTTCCTTGCCGGTAATTTTGGCGACCGATCCATCCGGAGCCAGGTTACCTTTGAGGATCTGGATGTGACCGCTGGGTTTGATGGGCTTGTCCAGTGACATGAACACGTCCTGACCCGCTTTCAAATCCGGTACATCTGCCAGGTTTTCAGCAACCGTCTTACCTGTTACCGTCAGGCAGTCACCATTGATGAGGCCTTCACGGAGTAAGTACTTCATCACTGCCGGAATCCCACCAACGTTATGCAAATCTTCCATCACATAGCGACCACTGGGTTTGAGGTCCGCCAGAAACGGGGTGCGATCGGAGACCGCCTGGAAGTCATCATCGGTCAGTTTCACGTCGACTGCGCTCTCCATGGCAATAAGGTGCAGTACAGCATTGGTAGAACCGCCCAGGGCCATGACAATGACCATGGCGTTTTCAAAGGCGTCGCGGGTCATAATGTCGCGAGGCTTGATATCCTTTTCCATTAAGTTCCGAATCGCGTATCCAGCCTGCAGACACTCTTCCAGCTTGCCCGGGTCCACCGCAGGGGTGGAAGAACTATAGGGCAGACTCATACCCATGGCCTCGATAGCGGAGGCCATGGTGTTGGCGGTATACATGCCGCCGCAGGCGCCGGCACCTGGACAGGAATGCTGCACAATACCCTGGCGTTCCTTGTCATCGATCTTGCCCGCGATGAATTCGCCGTAGCTCTGGAAGGCAGAAATGATGTCCAGGGTTTTGTCATGCCAGTGGCCAGGTTTGATGGTGCCACCGTAGATCATGAGTGATGGCCGGTTGATCCGGCCCATGGCAATCATTACACCCGGCATATTCTTGTCGCAGCCAGGGATGGAAATATTGGCGTCATACCACTGGGCGTTCATGACAGTTTCCACCGAGTCAGCAATGATATCGCGTGATTGCAGCGAATAACTCATGCCATCGGTACCCATGGAGATACCATCAGAGACACCGATGGTATTGAATCGCATACCGACCAGACCGGCTTTGACTACCCCTTCCTTGACCTTGGCGGCCAGGTCGTTGAGATGCATGTTGCAGGTATTCCCTTCCCACCAGACACTGGCGATTCCCACCTCGGCCTTGCTCATGTCTTTTTCAGTCAGGCCAGTGCCATAGAGCATCGCCTGTGAGGCACCCTGGGATTTGGGTTCGGTGATCCGTGAACTGATCTTGTTGAGTTTTTTGTCCGCCATCGACAACTCCATTGTGGAAATGAAACGCTGAATACAAACGAGCCGCAGAGTATACCCGTTCACCAAGATCTTGGCATCGAAAGCCGGAATTTTGGCACTTGGGCGATGATTTATTGATTAACTTACAAACAGCCTGGCCGATAACAAAGTAATCTTGGGCGATTCCAGCACATGGTACAATTTGTGCAATAACAAGGGGTTAGCTGGTAGCCATCATCACACCAAGGTATAGTTGCAAAAGCTCGAACGCAACACTAATAACCGAGCCGGGGTTGGAGGTCGTCCCAATGCGAACAGCGATCATTACAACAGCAACTCGTTTCGTCCTTGCCGCCATGGTCGCTCTTCAGGCTATACCTGCGGCATCGGCCATGGATCAGCGTACCATGCTACAACGCATGACGTTCATCGATGCCGAGAATGCACTCAAGCAAGGCCATCTCAGTACCTACTATCGCCTGGCGCAACAGCTTCAGGATTACCCTCTCTACCCTTACCTCAAGTTTGAAGAAATTAAACGTAATCTTAGCGGGAACAATCATAAAGAGGTACAGCGTTTTCTACAGGATCACGCGGGAACACCAATCGCCGGCCGCTTACAGTATCTCTGGCTCAAATCGCTCGCGCGCAAACAGCAGTGGCACTCACTGATTGATAATTTCTATTACACGAATGACGTAGCTCTACAATGCGACTTTGCCCATGCCTTGATCAAACAAGGCCAACCACAGCGGGCATATGGTGTACTTGAAGGTCTGTGGAAAACGGGCAATTCCCTGCCAAAACAGTGCGATTACCCAATCGATAACTGGTTTGCCGCCAACGGCCTGAGCCAGGATCTGGTCTGGGAACGCATTCGCCTGGCCATGCAGGCGCGACGAACCCACCTCGCCCTGTATCTGGATAAATACCTTGACCCCAAGGATCGCTATTGGGTTCGCATCTGGGCCAAGGTGCGGCGTGATCCCGATTTTGTCAACGAGGTCTATACACGCTTCAAACAAAATGATTCAAAACAGTTACGTTGGGTCATCGCTGATGGCCTACGCCGGATGTCACGCACCGATGCCGCTAACGCTGTAAAACTCTGGGCAGACTGGCACGACAAACTGAAATTTACCCGCGTCGAACAGGATCGTATTGAGCGCCGACTGACTTTGGCCATGGCCTCATCCAATCCGACTGCCAGCCATTCCTGGCTGAAACAGCTGGACCTCGATGTCGACGATCAGCGTATTAATGAGCTGTACACCCTCAACGCAATTCAGGATCAGGACTGGGAAACCGCACTGGGGTGGATAAATCACATGGGGGATGAAGCCCAGCAAAGCGATCGCTGGCTGTACTGGCGCGGTCGGGTATTGGAGGCATTGGGACGTCTGGATGAGGCGCGTTCAATCTATCTGCAAAACGCGGATTCACGTAGTTATTACGGCTTTTTATCTGCGGATCGCGCAGGTACGGATTATCAGTTCGACCATCACCCGATCAGTTTCACACCCAGGGATCTCACACCGATTGAGAACATACCTGCGATTGAACGCGCACGTGAACTGTTCGCACTCAACCGTAACATTGATGCGCGGCGTGAATGGAATTACGCCCTGCAAAAACTTGATAAGCCGCAATTGCTCAAGGCCGCACAACTCGCTTATGACTGGAACTGGCATGACCGTGCCATCATCACACTGGCCCAGGCGAAATACTGGGATGATCTGGAAAAGCGTTTTCCCCTTGCCCATCGTGAGCTGGTAATCAATTACGCTCGCCAACAGCAGATTAATCCGGCCTGGGCCTTCGCCATTATTCGACAGGAAAGCGCCTTTACCAATGACGCCCGTTCCCATGCCGGGGCCCTGGGGTTAATGCAACTGCTTCCGCGTACTGCCCGCCAGATAGCTCGCTCACTGCAATTACACTTTCGGCGCAACGATCTGCTGGATGCAGAAATTAATGTCCGACTCGGGATCAATTATCTCAAGAAAGTCAAAGACATCTTCAAAGGCAACAAGGTGCTCGCCACGGCCGCGTATAACGCGGGTGATGCCCGGGTCCGCCAATGGTTGCCCAAAGGTGGTTTCCTACCCGCCGATGTGTGGGTGGAGATTGTACCCTTTAGTGAAACCCGTGATTACCTGCAGCGGGTCATGACATACACTGTAATTTATGAAGAACGTTTAGGTCGCACACCGGTTCCATTACAGGAGAGCATGCTGCCTATTCCTGGGGAACCAACAATTATTTCTTCCAGTAATGCCCAGGGGGATGGAGCCTCCTGAGAACATTTGTGCACAAATGCACAAACCCTTATCCAATTTGCGCATCACATCGGGAAGCGTGATCCTGCTCATGGAATTGTTACCGCCCGTCAGCTTATACAGTATTAAGTGATCTTCAGAGCCACCGATACAAACTCTTAAGACACTCTGATAATTTATAATTTAAGGCTGTACACATGAGTATATTGCTGATCATCGCCGCCATCTGCGCTGGCATCTTTTTCTTGGGATATCATCTAGGGAATCAGCTGGGACGCACCGCACACATCCGTGATACTTTACAACATGCACGCGATACACATGTCGTCGCACGGATTGAAAATCACTAATTCAATTTCAGCCGTCACAGATTAGGCACCAATCGAAACAGAAACCGTTCGCGATCTTTTGCAATAATTGCAGGCCTGTCTCCCCGCTAATACGCGGGCTTCTCAGCTGGTGAGCACACCAAGTCTGGCTTCAATTTTGTTGTAATCCGGCACCAACAAATTGGTAGTCGCCGCAATGTCATAACCGTAGAAATCTCGCATGAAGCGATACAAGTGCTTGCGGTGATATTCGAGATAGTCCTCGATATCGTCGATGACCCGACGGGCCTTCTCGCAGGCCTGACGCTCGGTAAGACTGGTAATGAAACGGCGGCCGTCTGTAATGAAACCCGCCTTGAGCATTGCGAACTTGATGACGTTCCAGAGTTCGGAACACAGTTCCGGCGGATGATTTTCGTAGTCCAGATTGATCACTATCGCGTAAGGCACGATATTCCTCCCGATCCTCCTGATGCATCTACATTGGACGCATTCTGTTTAATTTTTGTGGGGTCCTGCGAATATAGACGAATTTTCCGTGACTGGCGAATATCGTGAACCTGTCTACAAAAATATATAATATTTATATAAAACAAATAGTTACAATAACTACTTGATATTTATTCTAGAAAAGTCTATATAACATCATAATTCTTAAAGATGAACAGGGAGCTGCAACATGCAGGACGAATTGCCCAACTATCAAGTCGAAGAACTGACGCTCGAACAGGCTGTGCTGCTACTGGCGTCTGAAGAAGAAAAGCAAACAACGGATTATTCCCGGACTTCAGAGCTTCTGCTGGAAAAATTTGCAGCATAAAACGAATTGCGATCCGCCCAGGACGGATCATGAACGACCGTAAGCACAGCCTAACAGGATACCTCCCCCTGCCTGCTATGGATGGCGGGCAACTTTTAAATAGTAAGCACTAACGCCCGCTAGATATGGCGTCAATCACCTGATCTTCATACAAGATACGATCGGCCAGGATTTCACCCAGACGCGACATGTCGTGGTCCAGTTCACCCAGGTTGTTGCAGTGTTCTTCGCAATCGTATTTTTCGTTGAAATCCAGAATTTGTTGAGTGGTATCGGCAATACTGGGATATACCTGTTTGGCAATCTCCAAGACCTTGGTACGGCGCTCAGTGCCTTCGTCGATGAACCGATAGAGCTGAAAGTGCGCACTGGCAGTGTAATCCACCAGGGCCTCACAAAACTCCTGCAGGGCCATCTGAACTTCCTGATCCGGCTTAAATGGGCGTAATCCGGCCAGTTGGTTAAATAAGGCGAGAGTCTCAGTACGAGACACCATCAGATTGTTGAGCTTAGTTTTGGCAGCGTATCGCCGCTCCGTGGATGCGGGACTGGTTTGCATCCTTTACCTCCTGGCTGGTAAATATTTGGAATTATGTGTCTAATATGCCCGATGATAGTGGTACTTTGTCAAGCTTCATAACCATTTCTGACCGGGTTTTTTGGATCACGCACCCACTCGCTCCAGGATCCTGCATAGAGTTTTGATCCACTTAATCCAGCAATTTCCATGGCCAGGAGGTTATGACAGGCAGTGACACCGGAACCACACATGTGCACAACCTGTTCGGCGTGGTCAGCAAAAGGCGCAAAACGCAATCTCAGGGATTCGGCATCGAGAAACCGGCCACTTGCATCCAGATTGGCTTCATAGGGGAAATTCACGGCACCGGGGATATGTCCGGCCACCGGGTCGATGGGTTCGACTTCCCCGGCATAACGGGCAGCTGCTCGTGCATCAAGCACATAAATTGCTTCATCATCTAGGCCCTGACGCAATTGCGTCATCGTCAGGTTGCGCTCCTCACGTAGATGTACCTCGAATGTCCTGGGAGTGGGTTGGGGAATAGTAGTGGTCAGTGGCAAGCTAATAGCCTGCCAGGCTGCCAGGCCGCCATCCAGCAAAGCCACCGCTGAATGTCCTAGCCAGCGAAACATCCACCACAGACGCACAGCATAGGCACCATTGCCTGCATCATATACCACGACCTGGCTGGTATTGCTGATCCCCCAGCGACCAACATGCTGAGCGAAATGGTACGGATCAGGCAAGGGATGACGGCCACTGGTGCTAGTCACCGAGCCTGACAGATCCTGATTCAAATCCGCATACCGCGCACCCGGAAGATGCCCCAAAAGATAGGCTTGTCGACCTGCCTCCGGCCGCATCAAATCAAACCGGCAATCCACCACAACCCAATCCGGACTGTGCAGGTGATGGCTCAGGGTCTGTGGGTCAATAAGGGTTGTATACATTTGCAGCATGTCGCACGATCTTGTTCGTCACGCTTGCTACAATACACCATCTGGAATCGTATTGAGTCAATCCCCATGCATACCCCCGAATTACTCATGCCCGCCGGCACCCTGAAAAACATGCACTACGCCTTCGCCTATGGCGCCGATGCGGTGTATGCCGGGCAACCACGTTATTCCCTGCGTGTGCGTAATAATGACTTCAGCCTCGATAACTTGGCCGCCGGCATTGCCGAAACCCACCGCCTGGGTAAAAAATTCTTTGTCGCCAGCAACATCATGCCCCACAACGCCAAGGTTAAAACCTACCTTGAGGACATGGCGCCGGTGATCGCACTCAAACCGGATGCCCTGATCATGGCCGATCCAGGGCTGATCATGCTGGTACGTGAGACCTGGCCAGATATACCTATACACTTGTCGGTGCAGGCCAACACAGTGAACTACGCCGGGGTAAAATTCTGGCAGGCACTGGGACTCGAACGGGTGATCCTGTCACGCGAACTGTCACTCGATGAAATCGAAGAGATCCGCCAACGTTGTCCGGACATGGAACTGGAGGTCTTTGTCCATGGCGCCTTGTGTATCGCCTATTCCGGGCGCTGTCTGCTTTCCGGCTATTTCAATCATCGCGACCCAAATCAGGGTACCTGCACCAACGCCTGCCGTTGGGAGTACAAGGTAC
>JBECKZ010000246.1:0-4346 GCA_040235555.1 Thiohalomonadales bacterium
ACCCTGGCCTGGGTGCTGCGGGACGCTGGTCTCAATATCGCCATTCTTGATAAACATACCTTTCCCCGCGATAAGGTTTGTGCCGGCTGGGTAACCCCGGCAGTCATGCAGGAACTGGCAATCGATCCGGACGACTATGCACGTGGGCATACTCTGCAACCTATATTTGGTTTTCGCGTATCCCAGTTAGGTCAACGGGAAGTGGAGACCCGTTATAGCGAGGAACCCGTCAGCTTCAGCATTCGCCGTTGCGAGTTTGACGAATTTCTCCTGCAACGCAGTGGCGCCACTTTATTGCTCGGTGAGAAATTTCGCGATATGCGAAAGACCGACGTCGGCTGGCGGGTCAACGACCAGTATGACGCAAAACTGGTTGTCGGTGCAGGTGGACATTTTTGCCCGGTTGCACGCCAGATTGGCGCCAAACTGGGCCAGGCAGAAACTGTGGTTGCGGCGCAGGAAATCGAATTTGAAATGACTAATGCACAACTTGGTCAGTGCAGTGTTGAGGCGGCGATCCCCGAGCTGTTTTTTTGCGAAGACCTCAAGGGGTATGGCTGGGTTGTGCGCAAAAACAATTTCCTCAACATTGGGCTGGGCCGCGAGGATAATCACAAACTTTCAGAACATGTGGCACGTTTTCGCCAATTGCTGATTCATCAGGGCAAGATACCGGCAGATACACCGGAAAAGTTTCATGGTCATGCCTATTTGTTATACCCGCATGCCAAACGACCTTTGTTGCGGGACAATGTCATGATTATTGGTGATGCCGCAGGGCTTGCCTATCCGCAAAGCGGGGAAGGCATTCGGCCAGCGATAGAGTCCGCGATACTGGCGGCACAAGAAATTAAGCGAGCCAGTGGTGATTACTCCCAGCAATCGCTCACTGGCTATCCAAAGCAAATGGAAGCGCGCTTTGGTCAGCGTGAGAAAAAAGATATTACCGATTATTTACCACGCTGGTTCAAGCAGACCCTGGCCGGTGGTTTGCTGACCCAGGAATGGTTTGTCCGCAGGGTTGTGGTGGATCGCTGGTTCCTGCATAGCGAGCAGGCCCCGCTAACGACGCCGTAAAATAAAGCCGCTAAGCGGCTACACTGACGCTGGCGGCACGTTCAAGATATTGTTTGGAACGTGCGTCATCACCAGTAGCTTTAAAGTATTTAGCCAGCATCCAGCACCCCTGCGCGATACAACCCTTGTCCATGCCCATCGCTCGCTCCAACACCTTCACACCGGAGGCATCGTTCTGGCTTATCAGTATCCGTCCGACGGCGAACAAGGTTTTGGCGTGATTTGGATTCTGTTTGAGCACCTGTTGGTATAAAGAAATCGCGAGAGACTTGTCTCCGAGTTTCTCGGTCAGGTGAGCCAGCTCCCAGGCTTCATTATCAGTGAGATCTGCAAAGTCAGCTTTCTGCTTAAGCTCTGCAAGGCGTTTGCGATCTGCCACGGTCACCGTCGCACCTTCCTCAGAGCTGATATTGGGTAAACGATCATCTACCAGGGTATCCATCGTCCCTTGGGTTTGTTGTTGTGCGCCTGGTGTAGTCGCAGGCGATGCGGCCTGGTGCTTCTGCGCAGGTGGTATTGCGGGTTTGGGTTCGGCGGTTATAGTCTCGGATTTCGTTTGCGCAGATTTTTTGTGTTTGGCCGATTTACCTCCATGTCTGGCTAACCACTGTTTGTCCAGCAATTTGATCACTGCGCCATAGGCATCCCCCAGATAGCGTTGTGCAGCTGTCTCCATGACCGGCGGTGGCATATTGAGTTTGCGCTGGCCAATATTTTCAAGTCGGGAATGTAAGCCGGGCTTGGTGTTTTGCCAGGTGTTTTCCTGATTGATCAAGTCCTTCAGGGTCTGGGCAAATTCGTTTTCGGTCAGACCATTGCGCAGGACCTTGGCCATGTTGATATGGGGCAGGTGGTCCGGATTTGCCGGGTTTTTGCGTAGCATGGCGTTGATCTTGGGCCAATATTTATTTCTGAGGAAGGCCTGGCTGACTTCGAAACGCAGGATCACATCGGCTGCTTCGGTGTCATTCATAATTTCCATCATGTAAAAATCTGCTTCCAGTTCATCCTGGCGGAGGGCGCTGGCAGTAAAGTATTGCAACATTGGGGTATACCATTTAAAAAACAGCCGCATCGGCTGAATAATTGCGCTTTTGCGCTTGCGGTAGGCCTGTTGGTTTTGCAGACAAAATTGATTCCAGCGATAAATCCAGTGAGTCTTTCTGTTCTGCTTTCCGGAATATTGTCCCAGCAGGCCTGCCAGTGCACCCCGGAACTCGGCAGGCGATAAGCTCTGCAGGATAGGCAATCCAATATAGAGTACGTTGGTGGTCAGCAGTGGCAGACCAAATCTCGGTACGGGAACGAATTCCAGGCTGAATTTATCGTGCATGACCAGCCGATGGATGCGCGGCAACTTGTAAGTTTCACCCAGCTCGGCCAGTAGTTCATATAACCGTGGCGCCTTGTCTTCCTTTAGGCCCAGGCCACTGGGGATGCTGAATTTGACGATTAATTGAGCTACGAGGACTGCTGCGCTGGCGGCCGTGATCGTGGCCCAGATAGAAAGGTGTAGCCAGGCGCTAATGGTGGTGGCATTAGATATGCCGCCAATGAGCTTGAATACGCCGATCAGGGCAAGCAGGGGCAAAAGGGCGAAGGCGACGTAGCCTATACCCGTCACACAACTGGCCATGACAATCGTGGCCGAAGGCGAACGGGAGTCCAGGTCAAGGAGCTTTTGATTCAAGCCCTCGCGGGAAAACAGTTGGCGGATGCTGCGCATAAGATTTTTCATAGCCTTGAGAATGGTTTGCTCTATTCTTGTCGTACAAAGCGTAATGAAACTGCAGCGTGGATCAGCGACTTCAATCACAGATTACCGGACAGTCATTGTGTGCCTTTCCAAACCTAGATGATGTTCACAGTTAGGAGCTGCCATGCGGTTATTACCGGGTTTACAAAATGTCTACTGGATCACGTTTCTGTTGATATACGGTGTGTTGGCAGCCTGCAGTGAACCCGCCTCGGATGAAACCCGTCTACGACAGGCTATTGCGGACATGGAAAAGGCGGCAGAAGCCAGGCAAACCGGGCCTATTCTGGACTATCTTGCCGAGGATTTTCTGGGCAACCAGGTCTATCGTAAGGTCAATATTCGCGCCATGTTACTGCTGCAGTTTCGCCAGAATCGCCATGTTCATGTCTACCTACGCATTACTGAACTGACCATCAAGGGGGCACAGGCACAACTTACCTGCCAGGTCATCCTGGTAGGGCGTGGTGAGAAGGTTATTCCTGAGCGTGGCCGGGTACTGGTAATTCACTCGGACTGGGAGAAGCGTGATGGTGAGTGGCGGGTGGTCACAGCCCATTGGAATGACCCTTTGTTTCAATCCTGATGGACAGGCGGCCCCCGATCTATCTGGTGAGAACGCATAACAAAATCGCCCCGGCGACGATCTTCGAAGAAATATTTCAGGGTGAAATAAATGGTTTTGAAGGCGAGTTGTTCCCAGGGAATTTCAGATTCGTCAAACAGGCGCACCTCCAGACTTTCCGGACCTGCGCCAAAATTCTCATCCAGTAGGGTGGCACGAAACATCATATAGACCTGGTTGACGTGTGGCAGACTGAAGACAGTGTAGAGCTGGTCCAGCTGGACATTGGCACGGGCCTCTTCGTGAGATTCACGCATGGCTGCCTGCTCCAGTGTCTCCGCATTTTCCATGAAACCGGCGGGTAAGGTCCACATTCCATAGCGCGGTTCGATGGCGCGTTTGCAGAGCAGGATTTTGTCGCCATGTACCGGGATGCAGCCTGCGACGATGTTGGGGTTCTGATAATGGATAGTCTGGCAGGTATCGCAGACATAGCGTGGCAGATTGTCACCCTCGGGGACACGCTGGGTAACGGGTTGGCCACATTGACTACAGAATTTCATGGGGAGCTTTTAAATACCGCTCAGCGGAATATCCGTCTCAAGCCAACGTGCCCACTGGGCGTGATGGGATATGTCGACACCATCCTGTGTGGCCTGTTGCTGAAGATAGGTCTGCAAGTCCTGGAGTAACTCGGAATCGAGTAACAGCGGTTGCTGCGGCAACTGGGCATGCAGTAAACGGTAAATCAGTTTGAGTTCCTGCAAGGGGTACTGCGCGAGCGCGGTCATCGGTCCTTATTTCTTGCCGCCACCAGGGTTGAAGCCAGGTGGCAGGTGTCCCAGGTTACCCTCGCCAAACAAGAATCCCAACATGTGCTGCTCGATGACCTGAAGACTACCGGGGTCAGCGGTACTCAGACGATTTTCATTCAGGATAGTGGTGAGG
>JBECKZ010000272.1:0-3857 GCA_040235555.1 Thiohalomonadales bacterium
TTGCACTGGCGTCCGGGTTGTGGTCGCGAGGACCACAGGGTATGCGCCTGTTGACCGAAGCCTTTCTTGCCATGGGTGTCGTTTTCGGATCATTGGCCATACCACTGGCACTGGATGGTCGCTGGACCTCTGCCGCCTGGGCGTTCGAAGGGGCTGCCATCGTTTGGGTTGGGGTGCGTCAGCAAAGGATGTTGGCGCGTGCATTTGGTTTATTGTTACAGGCTGGTGCCGGTTTCTTTTTCCTGCAGGCCCTGCATCTGCCAGTGCAAAAATTACCGATTCTCAATGGTGTGTTTATTGGCGCCATGATCGTGAGTCTGGCTGGCCTGTTCTCGAGCTATTACCTGTATAAGTTTAATAAACGCTTGCACGACTGGGAGACTGGCCTGCACGTACCGTTTTTGATTTGGGGTGTGTTCTGGTGGTTGGGTGCTGGCATTCATGAAATTCGGGAATTCATCGAACCGCGGCAATTTGAGGTCAACCTGATGCTGAGTTTCATCAGTACCAGCCTCTTGCTTGCCTATTACCTGCAACAGAAACTGGACTGGAAGATGTTGCGGTATCCTGTGCTGGGTCAGCTGTATGCCATGCTGGTGTGTTACTGGCTAATCTTTATGTTCCGGGTGGCGCACCCGCTGGCCTGGTTTGGCTGGTTGAGCTGGCCATTCGCCTTTGCGGTATTTTATTTTATCCTCTACCGTTTTCGTGACAGTATCCGTACCCCGGTGCTCAAGTGGCAACACGTCATCGGGTTCTGGCTACTTGTCTTATTCGTTACCTGGGAATTTGCCTGGTTAAACAAGCAGTGGATTGCGGGCCGAACCTGGCATGACATGATGTATGCACTGACACCGGCCTTATGCATGCTGTTCCTGCTGTCCTGGGCGCGTAGTTTGCGCTGGCCATTTGCCGAACATTACGAGTGGTATGCCGGAACTTGTGCGATGCCGGTAATGCTACTTTTGGGCCTGGTTGCTCTTGGTATAGGTGTATTTCATGATGGCAATCCCTGGCCAATTACGTACGTACCTTTCGTCAATCCCGTGGATTTGGTCGTGGGTCTGATTCTCTATTTATTAATCCTGTGGCGTCATCGCGTCAAGCAAGCGGCACCACATATACTTACGTTACTGGCGTCCCCTGTCTATGGCTACACCCTGGCGGCAGGTGCCTTTCTATGGTTAAACGGCATCATTGCACGTAGTGTGCATTACTGGTTTGGTGTACCGCATCATTTTCACGCCCTGGCGCATTCAGCCATCTTTCAGGCGAGTATTTCCGTGGTCTGGACACTTACTGCGATGCTTGTCATGTTTTTGGCCAGTCGCCGCGGGCGGCGAGAAAGCTGGTTTGTCGGCCTGGGTTTGTTTCTGGTGACGGTTGCCAAGTTGTTCCTGGTGGATATTGCCGATAAAAATGAACTGACCATGATTATTTCACTGATTGTTGTTGCCGTTGTGGCGATAGTATTTGGTTATTACTTATCGCCGCTGCCACCACGGCGTGAGGAGAAAACACCATGAGACGGCTGTTGCTGATTACGATACTGTTGGTGCTCTCGCAGATATCGTATGCGCTGAGCGAAACTGATTTTGCCTATGGCTATACCCTGGAAGTGGACGGTGATGGGGCCATTTATTCCTTGTCATTACCGGAGGATGTTTATCACGGTCTGACTCGTGCTGACCGAGGAGACTTGCGAGTCTTCAACAGTCAGGGAGTCGTTGTTCCGCATTATATCAAACGCGCTGAAATGCAGCATCGCCAGGAGCAACCACCGGTTAGCCTGCCGATTTTTCCCTTGTATGCTGAAAACAGCAATTCGCTGGGAGGCGATGGTTACCATGTTCACGTCGTCACTGATGACAAGGGCGCTATTATCGACATCAATTATGGCAAGGCCGGAACGGATACCTCACGCAGGATCAGTGCCTATCTGGTCGATTGCAGTCAGCTGAAACTAGTACCCAATGCCCTGCAACTTAACTGGCCGGAAAGTACCGGTGATTTTGTTTTTAATATACTGGTGGAGGGGAGCGATGACCTGAACCACTGGACACAGCTGGTTTCACGCAGCACCCTGAGCAATTTGCACTATGCCGGACATACATTGATCCAGCAACGAATTGAATTACCCCTGCGTAAACAAAAATACCTACGCCTCAGCTGGACGGATGACAAGTCCCTGATGTTGTCGGGTGTGATGGCACTGTTCCCGACATCATCTCAGTCGCAGGAACGTAAATGGTCGTCGTTTGCTGTTACCAATAAAGATACTGAACACCACTATTATTATTTTGATACACACAGCGTTTTACCCGCGGATCGGGTGAATATCGACCTGCCACAACGCAACTCACTGGTGACAGTGTCATTGGCATCGGCGGCCAACGCGAAAGGGCCCTGGTATCCGCGCTATCACGGCCTGCTTTATAATCTGCAATTCGAAGGCAAGCGGTTGATTACACCCGATCAGGTTATGAGCGTGACGACGCATCGTTACTGGCGTTTACGCATCCTCAATCAAGAAGCAAAACTCGATGGCGAGCCTACCTTGCGCCTGGGTTGGATACCCGAGCAGCTGTATTTTATCGCACAGGGCGAAGCACCCTTTACCCTGGCCTATGGCAGTGCGAGAGTAGGCCCGATGGACACTTCCCTGGCGCAATTATTGAGTATCGACAAGATTCAGGATCAGCAACAACTGATCAAGGCTGCTCAGCTTGGCTCACGCATCGCACTGGGAAACCGGGATAAACTCAAACCCTTGCGGCGTCCCGCTGACTGGAAGCAGATTGTGCTCTGGCTTGTGTTGATATTTGGTGTAGCGGCGCTGGCTTATATGGCGCTGCGCTTGTATAAACAGATAGACCAGGCGCGACCGAACGAGTAAAATCCAGTGTCATTCATTCTGACGACAGCAGTATAAGATATTTATGAATAACGAAACCGAGAAGAAGGCGCCTAGTTTGTGGGATGTGGCCAAAAGTGTCCAGGCCGCATTTCTTGGCGTGCAAAGTAGTAAAAACTACGAACGCGATTTTCAGCACGGTAAACCATCTCAATATATCATCATTGGCCTGATTGGCGTGGCGATATTCATCGCTGTGATCATTGGGGTGGTGAAGCTGGTAATGAAACTGGCAGGCGTATGAGTGTTACTTGGTTTCCAGTCCAATTACGGCTTTATTTAATCAAGTCTGCGCATTATTTAATTGGTAATTCATCGAGTAGTCGACGAATATTTTTCTTCGACAGTGATTCCTGAAGGTTTCGCAAACGTTTGCAGGCATCTGTTTTCCAGTCCTTCATTTCACCTGTTGTCGTAATTTCAGTTTCCCACAAAATCCCTTCGGCAGTCGCTTGCAGCAACAAGGTGTATTTCACTGTCAATTGAAAACTAGTCCGGCTAAAAGAGCCTTGTCTGTTTTGTGACTTGATTTTAGCAACCAGGATATAGTGGTTCGCGTCTGTGTGTGATTGTAAGATATTTGCTTTTTGCAGGCTGGACTCAAGTGCAATTCTAAAAGTCCTGGCCAAAATCGGTGGAGGTACAGAACTTTTTTCCGGACCGATTGTTCGCACTGCAGAGATGGGATAACGTGGGTTACGAAAAGCGATACCAGATACGTCAGGTACCATGCGATTTGCATCTGCCTGGATACTGCAACCGGCTAGTGCTGCACCCAGCGGTACACCGGCGAAAATATTACCTCCACATCCGCTGACAAATACTGACGGTATCAAAATCACGAAACATCGAGACAGCCAGGTCCACACCGTTGATTGAAATTCCTCAACGATGGTGGCGTATCCTGATATAAATGATGCCAAAAATGTTCAATGCGTTAATT
>JBECKZ010000219.1:0-25761 GCA_040235555.1 Thiohalomonadales bacterium
GGGAATATTCATGCAGGTAGGACATTATGGCAACCGCCATAAACGAGGCGAGAAAACGACTCTTGAACGTGTCGGAGTAATCTGCCACGAGCAGAGGATTAGGATAGTACAGTAAAACGATCGCACCAACGAACAGAACCACCATACAGACGGCTCCCCATCTGACCCCATAGATAAACAGGAGAAACGGTGCTGCCGCGTAACACCACAAAGGTCCCGTTGCATTCACGCCGCCACTGCTTAGCAGATAAAAAAACAGGAATCCCATTATCAGCGAGATCGCATGCGCACCCCGGTTATGATTACCGAGTTTTAACATCAGCACATAATTCACCAAAGTCAGACCCGCAGTACCAAGCAGGACATAGGCCAGTGTAGTACGCTTATTGATGATCTCGTCGATGCCAAACCCCAAAAGAAAGGCAAGACCAATCGTACTGAAGACATTGATCAGAAATACCTTTCTCAGAATCTCGATATCTTCATTCGCGGAAAGACCGGCGTAAGCCATCTTTCTAAACATCAATCTAATGCGTGAAACACTTAACATACGTGATACATGAATTCTGCTTGAAATGCCCGCAACGCGTCATATTAACACAACGACGTTTAGTCAAAGCGCAAAATCGATATTGCAATGTGATGGCAGGAAAAGTAATAAGCTTAATCCCCTCGTTAATATCAAGGTAACTGTTTCATTGTTATTTGTATGAGACGTGTTGACGGTACTAACATTGATTAACAGATAAAATTGATTATCAGTGCTTACGCTGTCTTGGCGCGTCTTGGTCGCTTCTTACGATATTGTTCGAGCTGGGCCAGGGTAACCGTGCGCGCAATATCCTGACTCTTGCGGATATGCTCAATCATGGCCTCCTTGGCCCTGATCACATCACGCTTCTGGATCAGACTGATGATTTCATAATGTTCATCATAGGTTTCCTTGATGCTTTGCGTATCCGGAAATCCCAGGGCACGAATCGGGCGAATATGATTATTGATGTCTTCCAGATATTGCAGCAATACCGGGTTCTTGCTGCCCTTGGCAATGGCAATATGAAAACCTTCTTCAATTTGTTTGATGTACTCGTTCTCGCTACGGTGTTTCTTATAATTCTGCGGGTTCCATTCGTCCGCCATCGCCTGCAGTTCTTCATCGGACATATTTTCAATAGCGAGTTCCACGTTCATCGCTTCCAGGGCCACGCGCATGGTGTAATAATCACTAATAAGATCAATATCGACCTCACGTATAAAACACCCCTGCTTGGGTTTCACTGTGACGAGTCCCTCGACTTCCAGACGCTTTAATGCCTCGCGTATCGGGGTACGGCTGGTGCGGTATTCTTCCGCCAATTCAGTTTCGGTGACACGTGAACCGGGAAACAGATCGAAATTAATAATCTTCTGCCACAGGTCCTGATATATCTCCCGGGTTGTCAGGCGTTTCTTGCGCAAGCGTTACTCCTACTTTCTTTATATTTAATATAGCTGTTAAATCAATTTAATAATGTGTCACACCAACGTAATTGACATATGCACAAATACGACTCAATTGTCTTATAGATGTACCATAACAGTGCATGGAAGCGTGCACATTCACCGGGGCAAAAATCCGGCACATCCCCTTAACCATATAAACATCCTTATGAATCACTGAGTTACCTTATTGAATTTCACCACATTCGCAGCTGGATTGGAACTGGCATAAACCATGCAACGTTGTATACAACGTAAGTATGGCATGCAGGTCATGAACTACAGGTATGTACAACGCCAACACAAAGTGATGCCTTAAAAACATACCACACGCCGGCCAAAAGGCTAGCTGGATCAATAGGGTGTTCGCCTTTGTGTCAATTTTACCAGTAACCTTGTGAGGAGCATTGAAAATGAGCAATGAAAAACCCAACATCAGCCGGCGTAACCTGCTCAAGGGCGTGGCCGCCGCTGGTGCCGTCGGCGCCATGGGGGGCTTCGGTATCTCGTCTGTGTTGGCGGCACCAAAGACCGTCAACATGGGCTTTATCTATGTGGGTCCGCGAGATGACTACGGTTACAACCAGTCCCACTTTGAAGGCAAGTCCGCGGTGGCCAAACTCGACTGGGTCAAGGCCTTCGATGAGGAAAACGTGCCCGAGACCATCGAAGTGGTCAAGACCATGGAAAGCATGATCAACCTCAACGGTGCCCAGGTCCTGTTTCCCACATCATTTGGTTACTTCAACCCGTTTATTCTCGAAACCGCGCCCAAGTACCCCGATGTGATGTTCCTGCACTGTGGTGGCCTCTGGAAAGAAGGCTATCCAAAGAACGTCGGTAGTTATTTTGGTTACATTGACGAACCGGTCTACCTGTCCGGCCTCGTCGCCGGCCACATGTCCAAAACTGGCAAGCTTGGTTTTATTGCCGCGATTCCCATTCCTCAGGTTCTACGCAATATTAATAACTTCACTATGGCGGCACGCAGCGTCAATCCCAAGATCACTACCCAGGTTGTGTTTACCGGTGGCTGGTCGAATCCGGTGAAAGAGGCTGAAGCAGCCAACAGCATGGCCGACCAGGGTATCGATGTGTTGACCTGCCATGTTGACAGCCCCAAGGTCGTGATCCAGACAGCAGAGAAGCGCGGTATATATAGTTGTGGTTACCACACCAATCAATCCGTGCTGGCACCCAAAGGATTTCTCACCGGTGCGGAATGGAACTGGGGCAAGGTCTACAAGGATTACGCCGAGATGATTAAGACTGGCAAAAAGATCCCCAACCTGATCCGCGGTGGTCTCAAGGAAGGTATCGTCAAGAGTTCGCCCTATGGCAAGGCCGTAACGGCCAAGGCCAAGACCCACGCCGATGCCGTACGCAAGAAATTCATGAAGGGTGAAATGATTGTATATAAAGGACCGATCAAGGATAACACCGGCAAAGTGGTCATTCCCAAAGGCAAGTCCTATGCGCAAACCGACATCTGGCTCGAGAGTATGAACTGGCTGGTGGAAGGCGTCATCGGCACGACCAAGGGTTAACACGATTACGTTAACCCAACATGCCCAAGCTACTGGAATCATTTGCTATCCCCGCTGCCGCGCTATTGGTCTCGGTGATCCTGTTTGGCATCTTTGTCATGATCGCCGGGACCAATCCCATCGAAGTCATGCACAGCGTTTACATCGGGGCGTTTGGTAGCTGGTTTTCCTGGCAAAATACCCTGGTCAGGGCCTCCCCGTTAATGCTGACAGCCCTGTGCACTGCAATACCAGCACGCATCGGCCTGATCAACATCGGCGGTGAAGGGGCCCTGGTTATGGGCGGCCTGTGCGCAGCGATTGTTGGCATTCAGCTCAATGGTCTGTCACCGATGTTTGTGATTGTCAGTATGGTCCTGACCGGTATCCTGGCCGGAGGTCTCTGGGTACTGGCTATCGGCGCCTTCAAATACTATCGCAACGTCAACGAAACCATCAGTTCCCTGCTGCTCAATTACATTGCCATTGCAGTGTTGAACTTCCTGGTTGTGGGACCTTTGCACGACCCTGCCAGTATGAACAAGCCCTCGACTTATCCCATTGGTAAGGCAAACATGATCGGTGACATCGGCAACAGCTCGATTCACTACGGTTTGATATTCGGCATTACCACATGCGTCATATTGTGGTTCGCCATGCGCCGTACTACCTACGGTTTCGCCGTCGACATGGTCGGTGGCAATCTGCGTGCCGCGCAGTTGTCCGGTCTCGCCGTGGGCAAACTGATCCTGGTTACCTGTTTTCTCGCCGGCGGAGCCGCAGGTCTCGCCGGTATGCTCGAAGTTGCCGCCGTGCAAGGCAATGCCAATACATCACTCAACGCCGGTTATGGCTATGCAGGGATCCTCGTGGCGTTTATTGCGCGCCACAATCCATTGGCCGTGATACCCGTCGCCATCCTCCTCGGCGGGATTCATGCCAGTGGTGGTTTCCTGCAGCGCCAGTTTAATTTACCCGATGCCACCACCCTCGTGTTTCAGGGCATCATCTTTATTGTCATCCTTGCCAGCGAGGCGTTTTATGGTCGCTTGCGCTGGTTTAAACCCAGGGTGAGCACCGCATGACCGAGTCAGGTATGGGCGCAATGGGTGTCGTGATCGCAGTATTGGGTGGTGCAGTGCGAGTAGGCACCCCGTTCCTGTTCGTGAGTCTCGGCGAATGTTTAACCGAGAAAAGCGGGCGGATTAATCTTGGCCTGGAAGGCAATCTGGTCATGGGCGCTATGTCCGGATATGGTATTGCTTACTTGTCGGGGTCGCCCTGGTTAGGTGTTCTAACTGCCGGTGGTACCGGTATGTTGCTTGGTTTTGTACATGCCCTTTTGTGTCAGCAACAACGCGTTAACGATATTGCCGTCGGTATTGCCATGATGTTGTTTGGTACCGGCCTCGCCTTCTTTTTGGGGAAACCGTTTATTCAACCGGTAGCGCCGCATTTACCAGCCCTCTCGCTTGGCGGCTGGAGCAGTTCACCTGTCATACGCGCTGCACTGGATATCAATGTCTTGTTTATCATCGGTGCATTACTGGCGCCTGCCATGTCCTGGTTTTTCCGTAACGCCAAGTGGGGCTTCATCATTCGCACCGTGGGCGAAAGCCGTGATGCTGCACTGGCCATGGGCATAAACGTCAATCGCGTACGCATGTTGGCGACCATGAGCGGTGGTTTTCTTGCGGGTATCGGCGGTTCATTTTTATCGTTGTATTATCCTGGCGCCTGGAACGAAGGCCTATCCAGCGGTCAGGGTTTAATGGCGGTAGCACTGGTGATCTTCGCCCGCTGGAATCCCATTTATTGTTTATATGCCTCGTTGCTGTTCGGCGGTGCCGCGGCACTGGGACCAGCGCTGCAATCCGTAGGCATCACCTGGGGATATTACCTGTTCAACGCAGCGCCGTATGTTCTGACCCTCGGGATCATGATCGCCACCTCTTCTTCCAAACAACGCTTTGCCGGCATGCCCGGTGAACTGGGTAAAGCCTGATGACAGGAGAAAATATCTAATGACCACTTTTGTTGACGCCGACCCCTATCCGTGGCCGTACAATGGCGAGTTGCACCCAACTAACACGGCCCTGATCATCATCGACATGCAAACCGACTTCTGTGGGGTCGGGGGCTATGTTGATAAAATGGGTTACGATCTTTCAATGACGCGTGCACCCATCGAACCGATCAAGCAGGTACTGGCAATGGCGAGGGAAAAAGGCCTGATGGTCATTCATACCCGTGAAGGACACCGCCGTGACCTTACCGACCTGCCCGCCAACAAACGCTGGCGCTCGCAACGCATCGGCGCCGGTATCGGTGACCCGGGTCCCTGTGGACGCATCCTGGTCCGCGGTGAACCCGGCTGGGAGATCATCCCGGACCTCGCACCACGCGATGGTGAACCCATTATCGATAAACCCGGCAAGGGTTCGTTCTGTGCCACGGATCTGGAATTACTGTTACACCTGAACGGCATCGAGAATATTATTCTGACCGGCATTACCACCGACGTATGTGTCCACACGACCATGCGTGAAGCCAACGACCGTGGATTTGAATGTATCTTACTGGAGGATTGTTGTGGTGCCACCGATGCCGGTAACCATCAGGCCGCTATCCACATGATCAAAATGCAGGGCGGCGTATTCGGCAGCGTCTCCAATTCAGGTTATCTGCTTTCGGCCCTGGCATGACCTCGCACACGCCCAACATCCTGGAGGCCATCAACATCAGCAAACGCTTTGGCGATTTGCAGGCGCTGGACAATGTCAGTCTTAAATTACGCAGTGGCAGCTTCCACGCATTACTGGGAGAAAACGGCGCCGGTAAAAGCACCCTGGTAAAATGCATCATGGGTTACTACCAACCGGATGACGGAGAGGTGTTATTTGGCGAACGACAACAGGTCATCACCAATCCGCATGATGCCATGTTGCTGGGTATCGGCATGGTTTATCAACACTTCACCCTGATACCCAACATGTCCGTGGCAGAAAATATTATTTTGTCGCGGCCACGCCTGCCAGCCTTCATCAACTGGCGCCAGGAAATGAAAATCCTGCGCGAACGTATGCAAAGTATGCCGTTTCAGATCCCGTTGGAATCCGCGGTCACCGCCTTGTCTGCCGGTGAGAAACAGAAAGTCGAGATAATCAAACAACTCTTGCTTGATACCCGCATCCTGATCCTGGATGAACCCACCTCGGTCCTCACCCCCACCGAAGCCGACGAGGTGCTGAGCCAGATTCATCAGATGACGCGCAGCCAGGACCTGAGCGTCCTGATCATCACACATAAATTCCGTGAGGTCATGAGTTACGCCGATGAAGTCACTGTTCTGCGCAAAGGCAAATATGTCGGGGCAGCCAAAGTCAGTGAAGTCACCCCGGCAATCCTCGCCGAGATGATGGTCGGACGCGAAGTGATTAACGAACCCCTACAGCGCACACCACAGACAGAACACAGACCAGTCCTGAATATCAATGGGCTGAAAGTAGACGATGACAGCGGTATACCAATGTTGAATGGCGTGTCATTGACTATCAATAGCGGTGAGATCGTGGGCATCGCCGGCGTCTCCGGCAATGGTCAGCGTGAACTGGTCCAGGTGCTGGCCGGCCAGCGCCAGGCGCAAAGCGGTGATATGTCCGTGCACGGCGAACCGTATCAGGCCCGGCGTAAGCAAATGCGCCGCCACAAATTTCATTGCCTGCCGGAAGAACCGCTGCGTAATGCCTGTGTCGCCAGCATGAGTGTCGCTGACAACATGGCGTTTCGTCGCTTCGATCGCCCCCCCTTCGCACGCCACAACTGGTTGCTCAACCGCAAGGCCATACGCGACAATGCCAAAGACCTGATTGCACGTTTTAATGTCAAAACCCCGGGGCCAACCAATCCGGTGGGCAACCTGTCCGGCGGTAATGTGCAGCGTGCCGTGCTGGCCCGCGAACTGGCGGATGATGTGGATGTGCTGGTGGTTGCCAATCCCTGCTTTGGCCTGGACTTCGGTGCCGTCGCCGATATTCATCGTAATATCATGGCCACACGTAATCGTGGTTCTGCCGTATTGCTCATCAGCGAGGACCTGGATGAAATTCTCGAGCTCAGTGATCGCGTGTTTGTGATCTCCAATGGTCGACTGGTATACGAAACCACACCCGCTAAAGCCGACCTGATGACCATCGGCAAATACATGGCCGGACATTGAGGCAGCCCATGAACAGCATAGATGCCAAGCCATATCCTTATAGCCTGCCGCTCACTCCTCCGGCCCTGATCATAATCGACATGCAACGCGATTTTATCGAGGCTGGCGGGTTTGGTTCTGCGCTCGGTAATGATGTCACACTGTTGCAAAAGATTGTCCCGACCGTCGCCAGGATACTGGAAGTCGCCCGCCGCCTGGGTATGGTCATTGTGCATACCCGTGAAGCACATAAGCCGGATCTGTCCGACTGCCCCCCGGCCAAGCGCGCGCGGGGGAATTGTCAGATCAGAATCGGTGACAGTGGCCCCATGGGCCGCCTGCTGATCGATGGTGAACCAGGTAACGATATCCTGAGTGACTTAAAGCCCAGGCCAGGCGAATATGACCTGGCCAAACCCGGCAAAGGTGCATTCTACGCCACGCCTTTGCAGGACATTCTGCAACAACACCACATCACCCATCTGCTGTTTGCCGGCGTGACCACCGAGGTCTGTGTACAGACCACCATGCGCGAGGCGAATGACCGTGGCTACGAGTGCCTGCTCATTGAAGACGCCACCGAGAGTTACTTCCCGCAATTTAAACAGGCCACGATCGAGATGATTACTGCCCAGGGCGGCATCGTTGGCTGGGCAGCACCGAGTGCACAAGTGATTCCAGCCCTGGAGGCCCGCTATGGCTAAGGCCAATCATGTTATTTTACTCCAGGACATCTTTGGCATCGCCACACAGCCAGACAGCGTTGAATGGGAACCCTTTCACGAAGGCATTGAGATTCATCCAATATATAATAGTGAAAGTGGCTGCGCTGCCGCACTCCTGCGTTATGCGCCTGGCGCATCTATCCCTAGTCATGAACACCTGGGATACGAACATATTCTGGTACTCGCAGGTGAGCAAAACGATCAATACCATTCCTACCCGCAGGGAACTCTCGTAGTCAGCCCATCCGGCACTTCCCACGCAGTCCAGAGTCCAGCTGGCTGTATCGTGCTCGCGATATGGGAAAAGCCGGTCAAGTTTCTCTAAGCTAATAGTTATATAAACATGCCAGATTTATCAGACTGTTATTCCAAGACTATTTTCAAATTCTTACAAAAATTACCTGACAGGTAAGCTAGTATTTCAATCAGGAAAGCTGCTGTTAGATGGCAGCGCTTCGTTTCATTACACAGACAAGCGCAAACCCGTTAACTGAGATATTTTTTCCTGAAGACTTCACTTGCAGTTGAAGTTAATGAAACCCAACAAGTATCAAGTATAACTCTCTGTTTTATTATTGAATTATACCATTGCCGTCTTAAGTCGATACGGAGAATCCATCCAGTCCATTTCATACTGCCATTCTGGCTAAACAGCGACTGAGCAAAATCATATTTAGCTTGAATAAACTAATGACATTAATTACATTAAGTACATAAATTTTCTATAAAAAAGAAGAATAATTAAGCCTGGTTTGAAGTGAATCGACTATACCTGGTTAACTCACTGGACTCTCCAATTATGCGAGGGAGTGATTTTATCAAGTGATTAAATTCAATCCTTTCTATCGGGATGCTTGATATTTAACTATGTCCTCCGGGATATCAAAATTTTTACTCATACGTGACAATGAAAAACAGCATGTCATGTATTTCTTTATCCTTTATGCCATCCTTGGCGTGGGAATTGCCTTTGGCAGAAACAGTACCGATGTGCTCTTCTTCAAACGCTTTGGTATTGAATACCTGCCATTCATGTATGTGGCATTAAGTGTCTTTCTCGCACTGATCAGTATCCTTTACGCCGCATTTGCTGATCGCATTTCTCCGGAAAGACTTTCAATCTTAATTTTTGGCACCCTCATTTGTTTATTGGTGGCAAACTGGGCCTGGATCAGTTTTAGTGAGTCTCACGCGGCCTATCCTGCTTACTTTTTGTTATATGAGGCAGCTTCCGAAGTATTGATCGTACATTCCGCTCATTACCTGTCACAAAACTTTGATTCATTGCAGGCAAAAAGACTGTATTCGATTGTAATGGCTGGCACACAAGTCGGCATTATTATCGGTAGTATCATCCTGGCAATCAGTGCTAAATACATTCGAATTCAAGAAATATTATTGGCCTGGAGCATGCTGCTTGCCACTAATATCGCCATGATTTATTCATGGCACAAAAAGCACGGTGGCTCTGCCTATTTTCGCCCGTTACATAAGAGCAACGACAGAATCAGACAGGCTGCGTCACAAATTAGTTATGGATTCAGCTTAATCAGAACGTCAAAGATGTTGAGAGCTGCATCGTTTGCGCTGTTTTTTATGGTAATCACATTTTATATTCTTTGTTATTCGGTAAATAGAATATATACACATACATTTACTTCAGAATCTGACTTAAGCAGTTTCTTTGGCGTCCTTACTGCAACAACCAATGGCATAGCTCTTCTGTTACAAATATTTGTTACAAACCGCATCATACACCGGTTTGGCGTTAAAAAAGTCAACATGTTTTTTCCTGTAACCAGTATAGTTAGTTACCTTACCCTTTTATCGAGTTACAGCCTGGCACCTGCCATACTCGGCAGCATAAATAAAGATGCAATCATGCCGGCATTCAGGAATCCCGTTCGCACAATCTTCTTCAACACATTGCCTGAGAATGTGCAGGGGCGAGCAAGAGCAACCTCAGTTGTAATCGTCTTACCGCTTGCCCTTTTTGTCTGTGGCCTGATGTTAATACTGATGCAAAAAATGGGAGAACAGAAATACTTTCTAGTCTTGGGAATTTTCACTGCATGTCTTTATCTGTTCTTTAATCATTTGATGAATAATGCATATATAAATGAAATATTATCTACCCTGAAGGCAAAAGTCCTTATGCCAGCGGGCAAAGCGGTCGATTCAAAAAACACAAATACGCAAAACAATAGCAACAAACAAGTTGATTATTTCAAAAATAGCGCTGCAACCAAATTATTTAATATTTTAATGGACTCCTATCCTGAAAAGGGATATGAGCTGATTACACTAAACGCTGATCAACACGAAGCCAACCTTACCGACCAGCTTATACAGATTTTAAGACCGATCAATCCTCAAGGTTTTTCTGATGTTTTATGGGAGTTATACCAGGAGCAGAAAGATACCCGGTTACAATCATCTATATTAAAAACTCTGTTTATCCAGCGCGACCCAAGGGTTAGCGATATAATACCCAAGCTGCTTCGAAGCGACAATCTCCGATTTCAGACCTCTGCCATCATTGGCGCACTTCACCAGGATGATCAGCCTTTACGAAGCGAAGCGTTCAGCTTATGGCAACACATGGTCAGTTCAGCCGATACTAGCAAACAACTTGCCTCACTTGATTTGCTCGAATATTTATATCTATCTCCAAATTCTCACTTAAATTTATTACCTGACTATAAAAGCACGGTTAAAAGCCTGTTGAACCAGGGAAATGCGAGGCAAATAAATACCGTATTAACCGCACTACAATGCTGGCCAGAACCCCAGTTCCCCGATATTTCGAACCTATTAACCGATATTTATGATCACTCTACTGCTTTAACTCGTATTTTATGTGTCAAGTGTAGCCGTCTTACTTACCAATCAGAACAGACCCTGCTGCACAAGGCAATTGAAGATAGTAACCCAGCAGTACGCCTGGAGGCTGCACGCGTTCACTATGAAATGGCTAGCAATGACGCCAGAGATGTCTTTGTAATGTGGCTATCTACTGGGGTAAATGGCTCGCCGCTGGCTCAGAATGCTTATCTTGGTTTACTTCATGAAACATCAACAGATAATGTGCAATTTGCGCAAATAGCAATAATTAAGGCAGAATTTGCTGAACTTTTCTTTTATGGACACCAGATACTATCAAAACATACAGGCACACATTCTGCCGCATTTCAGCTTGTTAAACATATCCTGTATGAACGTATCAAACAATATATTGAACTGGCCGTATACGCCATACAAGGCTTTGAGAGAGATGAAGACACTCGCTTACTAAGTACATGTATCCACAGTCGCGATACAAGGCACGTCGCCAAGGCATGCGAAGTATTGCGTAATTTCAAACATCGTAGGCTCGGTCAACTGCTTTCTGACCTGATTGACCAGAAACCAGTAAAATTCAGTAAATTGCACGACCCCCTTATTGGAGAAACGGTAAAAAGTGTTCTACTATGGTGTAAGAGTTTACCCGACCCATGGTTAAGTCTTTGCGCAAAGGAAGCGCTTAAATCCTTGGCGTAATTTCTATGACTGATATTTTTGAACGAATACTTTTGTTAAAAAATTCAAATATATTCTCAGAAGTCAAAACTGAAGAGCTACGCCACCTTGCGCGAGCACTTGAAGATGAGATGTATGCCAAGGGCGACAGGGTATTTGACATTGATGAACGCGGCGACCGGCTGTATATCATCCAGTCCGGGAAGGTAGGTATTTCAACGGATGCAAACCCGCGCGTGCAGAAATTTGTCATCACGCTCGGCCCGGGAAATACATTTGGTGAATTAAATTTACTGGATGATCTGCCTCGTTCCGCAACCGCACACATTATCGAGAATACGCATTTATTATCTCTTGAAAAAGAACGCCTGCATCACCTGATAATAAATCATCCTGAAATCAGCTTTGGTATTTTAAAAAGCCTGAGTCTACGTCTCAGGCATACAACAACAAAACTCCAGGATTTTACCGGTGAAAATTAAACAGTGAGGGTCTATGATTGCACGTGAATACAAATTTATCTGTGCTTCTTCTCTATGGCAATCATTAGTACTTAGACGTCTGGTGTTTTTTTCCACATTACTACTGATAAACCAATATGCTGTTGCTAATCCCGGACAGGCAGATAACCCACACTATAATAAAATCGGTTTTTTTGACATGCATGTTTGCAATTGGCCTGGTCAACCGCTTTTTTTCCTAAGTTTGTTTTCAACCACGCATTTCGATCAAATCAACAAGATTGAAGTCTTTGATAACAATAAGCTGCTCCTTGGCCAGCTGGATCTTGCAAAATACAGGATTGTCATGCTTAAAAATCCCAAGAGAGAAAAGCGGGTCTTTATTAAACATTTAGCGATTCCTAACACCAGCGGGAATGGCTGGTATAGTACCAAAGTCTTTTTAAAAGATGGACATTTATTAACCGCAAAAGATTTTGTCATTATTTATAAAATGAAGCAGGCTACCGGGATGCGGCCATATCCAAACGCCATGTTGAATAACATTCCCGAGACTTTAAGCTTGCATCCTGTACCCGGTGCAAAATACTATCAAATTTTTATTAATGATCTCTGGTCTGGCAATAATCTTTATTCATCAGACTTACTTACCACCCCGAGCCTGAAACTTCCTAAAAATCTCTTAAAACACGAAGGCAGTTATTGCTGGCGGATAAATGCACGCGATACTAACGAAGATGTGCTACTAGGTGACTTTAATCACGGCTCACTTACAAAATGTTTTGAGTTTGATATCAATTAAAACTGACTGTTACAGATTCTCTTCAAGAAAACGCTGATAGTCACTCGTACTCACTATATGAGTACCATCGCAATTGAACTGCATATGGATCGCATCTCGCACAATGCCAATTGTGATATTACGAAGGTAATAATTTTCGATACTGCGCAAGTTGGGGAGATTATATATCGTTTTGGAAATTTCATCTGGAGGTACCGGTTTCCATTCGTCATAATAGGTGCCCCAGATTTTATGAAGGTAACCAGGCAATCCTTCAAACAAACTACTCGATTTCACATTTTGATATAGCTGTTTGATAATCTCGGCTTTTTGCACGTATTCAACAGCGGGGAAATGACGATGTCTATAGGATTCATCGAGTAACTTGCGGATTTGGTGGATTTCATCGCAAAAAGGATTGAGCAAACTGGTCGTTCGTATTTCACCGCTGTTGAAACCGATAAATACCTGATACACGCACCGGTTTAGCAACAAATCCTCCAGACAAGGAAGTAATTCCGGTAAATTCTTATCAACGACGCTTTCATAGCGTTCGCGAAACAATGCGGTTTCTCTTAGCGATGGGTCTCCCTTGATACTGACATGAAGATGATTCGCATCTATTCCTGCGCTACTGATCAATGTCTCTCGCATAATCAGCTCTTCATTCCGATCAGCAACTAATTTATTAATCTGTTCACAGATATTACTGTTGGTTTGCAGAAGATCATTGAATTCAAGCTTACCAACACTGAGCAACGTCGTCTGCTCCAATGCATGTGCAGACGCATTACGCTTTTCGCCCAAAATGAGTCCCATTTCACCAAAATATTCACCGGGCCCTAAGGTATGAATCTCATCTGTAGCTGTAAATTTCTGAAAGAAAATCGAAACCTTACCTGATTGGATAAAATACACATATGTGGCATCGTCGCCTTCGGAAAAGATACAATCGCCTGTCTGATACTCCTGCACCACAGAGTAAGGGCGGATTTGCTCAAAATCATTAGGTGAGAGTTCGGCTCTGGCAGTCATAATTACCTCCAATCCAATTCAAATAAGGGTATAAAGGAAATTTTACATTCTGCTGTGACTTTGCATCACAAACTCTGGTGTCGTCCTGACCGAACTTCTCAATGATGTTGTAACGCTGCGATTACACAACTACATCCAAAACCATAGCAAATATAAGCGAACACAGACTCAAAAGTCCATCACTGTTTGAAACCTCACCTAATCGGAACATCTGAACCCAGCCGGAAGTCAGATCGCATTTATTATTATTCTATAGGCAGTATAGACCACTGCAACAACATGCTCATATGCAGTCTTGGTATGTAGAACTGCAACAATTTAGTGCAAACAGATACAAACCTTAACGAGATGGGGGATACGACTGGTTAGAATTGTATATGTTTCTGCCTGTTATACAGCTATTTAGCTTCCATACGTATCACGCCAGGTTCATCAGTATATGCATCACCGCTGATATAGCGCTGGCACCACGCCAGGTAGAATTTTGTTGGGCCGTCATCCGGGTATTGTTCAAGAAATCTGACAAAACTTTCCTGAGCCTGTTGCCAGCGAGCCTTATGGAAAAGATCCAGGGCTTCTGAAAACTTTTCACAAAATTCATGCTGTTGGGTTGGGGCAGTATCTTTTGCGGAAACGATTTCAGCAATAGGTAAAGCTTCAGTTTTACCTACAAACTGAAACTTGCTGAGTTGGCGGATCAATAAATTATCAATGCCTTCTATCACCGCGCCGGTCGCCAACAAATTTGTCTGCAGATGTTTGTTCAGGCTTTCTACGCGCGATGCGGTATTGGCACAATCACCAACGATACTGAAAACAAAATGGCCACCGCCTCCAGCATGTCCGACGTATACTGTCCCCGCCTCCAGTCCAATACGGATATTTGTGTTTATCTGACTATAGCGCTGTTTGAATACATCGATAGCTTGTACGGCATCCAGGGCGGCTGAAACCGCTTTTTTCCGAATCTCAAGTTCAGGTGTTGCTGCAGTCCATGCGCACATAATGGCGTCTGCACGAAATTCAGTAACATCCACATGATGTTTTTTTAATGGTTGGGATAAGGTATCAAAATAATCGTTCAGTACTATAGCCAGTTCCCCCGGCGGCATTGTTTCTGCCAGAGTTGAAAAACCGGCCATATCGGTTGCCAGACAGGTACTATAAACCACTTTGTTGGCCGCACTCGGATCCAGCCTGTTTTCAGTCAGTTCCCTGACGATGTTGTCTGGCACGTAGTAATTTAATGTCTTCCTCATTTGTTGGCCACGGTGACGTTCCAGGAAATATTGGCCCATTAGTCCGAGAAATAGTGCCAAAGGAAACTGAACCAGGATGGGCGTGGCGATTGGCATCCACAACTCATGCGTATTGAATCCCCATTGGGCCCCTATCGCATAGACGATGGCCAAGGCAATGGCGATTGGTACACCTGCTATTGCCGGAAGCAGATAAATCAATATGGCCATGATTGCGCCGAAGCCCAGAAGGATAATACCCGTCTGCATCAGGCCTATTGGCTTTAATGCCTTGTCGGTCATCAAATTGCCACATGCCGTTGCCATGACCTCCACGCCGCTCAAATCGATACCGTTATCATTGGTAAACACCGAATAAAACCGATCAGGCTGTCCTGGGTCGTACAAATCAGAAAATCCCACGAACACGATTTTGTTATGAAAATCCAGGGCACCTTTTTTCAGGTTGGGATCTTTACCTTTGATGACGGCTTGGTAAGGAATGGTGGGTATGGTCCCAGGTGCACCATAAAAATTGATGAATCGTTGTGGCAAACCACGATAAAGATTATTCAGTGTTGTCAGTTTGTTTTTCAACCTAGCAGAATGCTTATCACTGTACTGACTTTGTATCAGCTCATTGACCTTTGCGCCCAAATCAGGATTTTTTACATATAGCGTTCGCATCCTGATCATGAGTTTACCGACCTGGTTGTCATTCCCAAGATTGGCAACGTTATCGGGTAATTGCTCACTACCCGCAACATGGAGTTGTTTGATTAAGGCGATAAGCTCCGGAAAGCTGGCCAGTTCATAGACCTGCATGGCCATTGCCGGCATGGTCGCTGAATCACCCGCTGTTGGCTTGAAGGTCCAGAAATCATGGACCGCGGCATCAATCTTGGGTAAAGGAAACGGTGCAAGCCCCTTGGCGGCTCGCGCAAACTCCTGTTTGGGTGGGAGTAACTCCTCGACCCATATCATCCCACGGTTGCGCCCTTCACTGTCGGTAATCGGCTGCCTTCTCCCTGTTAATTTCTCGACCAGTACGACATTCCCGGCCTTGCTAATTTCATTAGCCAGGGACGCATCGTCTTCGGCACGTTTGGGCTTTTTGAAATAGACGTCAAAGACAATGACAGAAGCGCCGAGATCGAACAGGTTTTTAATCAGTTTCGCATGAATCGAGCGCGGCCAATCAAGTGGAGAACCGGGCAATCCCAATTGTTCACTGGTCTGCCCGTTGATACCGACAACAACGATATTGGAGGGTGGTGAAATTTCTCCCCTTATATTAAACAACCATGCCTTGCCAACATTCAGTTCAAAGTCGGTACCGAGGGGTGACAAACCTAGCAGCGCGCCGCCCAGACCGATTAACACCCCCAATAGCGCTCCTTTTATCCAACGACGCATTTTTAAATTAACTTATTTTTAATTTGCTGAAACATCATTATGAATGGACTAATTGTCATCACTCGCAAAATATTGCACGCAATCGTATTGCACGTCTATCAACTTAAACCACTTTTTAAATCAGGATGTCGTAATTGAAGAAGGACTTCAAGCAATATCTTGTCGTGCACTAACGCCCGATCTGGAATTGATTCTCTGTCGGGAGGATGCACAACAAAGACTATTTACACGAATTTCACGTGATCCCTCTAGACATTAATACACTGTAATATATTAATAAGTCACTTAGGTAAACGCACTAAATTAGTGCATAAACACCGCTATTGCTCCATATATAATCAGAATTTGTAAGTAAAGTGTAACTTCGTCACAAATATCCTCATGCTATTCAAGTCATTACAGATTACGTGTATTTGGCACAAGGCTTGTATACAATACTGCATACAATAGGGTTAATCCGCCAAACCATAAAAACCGGCGGAGTGGTGGCTTCGAATTCTGATTTGTATGGGTGAGGGAAATTGAAGCCAAAATAAAACAATAATTTTTGGGTGTGGCTATGATAAAGACGTCGCTGTCCAGCTGGCAGGCTGGCGTAATTGCTGTTACATGTTTGTTCCTTCATTCCGTATTTGCCCAGGCGCAGTGCGAAAAACCCGTTGGTCATTTTGCCTCGCTGCAAAGCGCGGTCGATGTGCAAAGAACCGACTCGTCGGAGTGGCAGGCCGCAAAACTCAGCGATCATCTCTGCGAAGGCGACACTATCCGTGTTGGTAAAAACAGCCGGGCGGCGATACAACTGGTCAATGATGCCGTGTTACGGCTTGATCAAAACACCACCATGCGCCTGTTGAGCATCACAAAAGATCCGAAAAAGCGATCTTTTCTGGAAGCCATCAAGGGCATTTTCCAGTCATTCACCCGCAAACCCCATCACCTTACCGTACAAACCCCCTACCTGAACGGTCTTATCGAAGGCACGGAATTCCTGGTCAAGGTTGATGCCGATCAAAGCTCCATCATGTTGCTGGAAGGCAAGATCGTCGCCAAAAATGATCAGGGTACTGTCACTATCATGCCGGGCCAGGCCGCCGTAGCGAAAAAAGGCGAAGCACCGAAGGCCGTACTTGTCGCCAAGCCGCTGGATGCTGTGCAGTGGACCCTGCATTACCCGGCCCTGCTAAAACTGAATGCCGCGGATTATGCAGAGAACACCGGTTGGCAGGGTGCCGTCAAACAATCCATCGAGGCCTATAACGCCGGAGATCTGAAAAAAGCTTTCGACAGTATCGCCGGCTTAAAAAATGACATCAGTGATCCACGCTTTTTCGTTTATCGCGCCTCATTGCTGTTAACGGTTGGTCGTGTCGATGACGCGCGCAAGGATCTGGAACAGGCACTCAGCCTGTCACCCAACGATAGTGATGCGCTCGCTCTGCAGGCCGTCATCGCGGTAGCGCAAAATGAACAGGACAAGGCATTGGTTTCTGCGACACAGGCAACAAAGGCCGCACCGAATTCAGCGACTGCCTACATCGCGTTATCTTATGCGCAACAGAGTAAATTCGATCTGGCAGGTGCCCGCACCAGTCTTGAGAAGGCCGTGCAACTGGATCCGAAAAATGCCCTGGCCTGGGCACGGCTGGCAGAAATTTATTCTTCCTTCCGTCAGCTGGACCTGGCTCTCGATGCGGCGCAAAAAGCGGTAACCATCGACCCCAACTTGTCGCGCACCCAGAGCGTGCTCGGCTTTGTTGACTTAACCCGGGTCGACACAGCGAATGCCAAGGCAGCCTTCAGCAAAGCCATTATCCTGGATCAAACCGATCCCCTGCCGCACCTTGGTCTGGGTCTGGCGAAAATTGCCGAAGGCGATCTGCACGGCGGACAGCGGGAGCTAGACGTTGCGGCAATCCTGGATCCGAACCAGGCCATTATCCGCAGCTACCTGGGTAAAGCCTATTACGAAGAAAAACGCGATGATCTGGCAGCGCAACAATTCGATATCGCGAAAAAACTCGACCCCAAAGATCCGACTCCCTGGTTCTACGACGCCATTGCCAAGCAAACCCAGAATCAGCCGGTCGAAGCATTACACAGCATGGACCAGGCCATCGCCCTGAACGATAACCGCGCCGTGTATCGCTCACGCCTGTTACTGGATTCGGACCTGGCCGCACGCAGCACCAGCCAGGCACGTATTTACAGTGATCTTGGTTTCCAGCAACTGGCCCTGGTTGAAGGCTGGCAATCAGTGAATACAGACCCGACGAATTATTCCGCGCACCGTTTCCTGGCGGACTCCTACTCTGCGCTACCTAACCATGAGATTGCCCGGGTCAGTGAGCTGTTACAGTCACAGCTCCTACAACCATTAAGCTTGATTCCGATCCAACCACAAGCTGGGGAGAGCAACCTCTTCCTCATCAATTCAAGTGGTGCCAGCAGTGTTGGCTTCAACGAATATAACCCGCTGTTCTACCGGGATAACAGTGCACTGCAACTCAGCGCCATGGCCGGGGGAAATGGCACCTTATCGCAAAGTATTGTCGCCTCCGGAGTCAACAACAATGTCGGATTCAGCATTGGTGGTTATCACTTCCAGACCGATGGTTTCCGTCCTGGTGCCTACCAGAAAAGCACTATCGCAAACGCCTTGGTCCAGATGGAGGTCTCACCGCAGACCAGTGTTCAGGCAGAGTATCGCTACAACGATCTCAGTTATGGCGACATAAGACAAAGATTCTCCGCCGACGACTACGTCCCCTCACTCGTTCAAACAGAACTGAATCGTTATCTACGTTTTGGCATTCGCCATGACTTGAGCCGCCAATCCATACTGCTCGCGTCTTTTATGTATACAGATAATCTCGGCACACAATCGTACGAACTTGTACCCAATACAGTATTGGCGACCGGGGATGTTCCACAAAAGAGCCGGAGCGGTGAACTCCAGTACCTGTACCGGGCGAACAGATACAATATTACCACTGGTCTCGGCGTTTTCAGCCGTGATGGATCAATTACTCAAGAAGTATCAACCCTGCCACCACCCGGTGTGGTGCTCTTCGGACCACTAACGCTCCCTGATGATTTGAAACACAGCAATGCTTACATCTACAGCAACATGCATGCGCTGGATAATCTGATCATTACGCTCGGTCTCAGCGCCGATCTCGTCGGAGACACCTCCAGTAGCTTCGAAAAAACCGCGAACGACCGTGATCAGTACAATCCGAAATTTGGATTGACCTGGCGAGCGACAAAAGCCACGACGATACGTGTTGCGGCCTTCCGTTCCGTTAAGCGACCGTTTATCGCCAACCAGAGCCTGGAGCCCACCCAGGTCGCCGGCTTCAACCAGTTCTATGACGATCTGAACAATACGGTATCCCGCCGCTACGGTGCTGCTATCGACCATACCTTCAGTACTAACCTGCATGGCGGTGTCGAGGTGTCACGTCGCGATAGCGACGTGCCTGGAAATGGCCTTATCAGTATCAGTCCTTTAATCTTTGCTCATTTCGTCAATTCCTTACACGTGGATCGCCGCCGCGCCTATATCTTCTGGACGCCCTCTTCTGTGCTGGGACTGAGCATGGACTACCAGTTTGAACACTTCGGTGACGATCCGACTTTCTCGGTTAATAACTTTCGTAACATGGACTCGCACCGTTTGCAGCTGGGCATAAAGGCATTCCTTCCCGAAGGCTTGAGTTTCTCGCTGACTCCAACGTTTTATGAACAAAAGGGCACCTTCTTCCACTCTTTAACAGGTGTTACCTACGATGGTGCGGATCATTTCTGGGTTGTAGATTCTAAGATCAGTTATCGATTACCCCGGCGTCACGGATTTGTTTCGGTAGGGGTGAAAAATCTGACCAATGAAGACTTTCAGTACTATGATACGAATGAGAAAAATTCCATGGTACAACCCGGACGGGTATTTTTTGCCAGCGCAACGATTGCGTTGCCTTAATAAATTTGCAATATAAATTAAAGTAGGTAAAGACCCTATACATATGGAAGCAAGATAAGAGCAGGATAGCTATTTCGGTGTGAGACACAGATGATGTTTATTAACAGTTACGGTTAGGAGAGGAATGTATGTTTAAGCGGAAATTTTTTAAAGCTCTGTTAGGGATCGGCGCCGGTTTGATGTTTGCGCCCATGGCTATGGCGACCTGCAGCCCTACATCGTTATACGGTACCTGCCTCTGGTATACCGGCAGCGTTTGGTGTAATAACCTGTCTGCGGTTGGTATCGGAAGTACCAACAATACTGACAAGTTTATGAATTGTTCTATCGAGTCGACCGGCACTGATGCAAGTGGCAATCCACTACCAATCCAGGGGGTCTTATTCTGCGCCAACAAAGGTGGCAAAGTAGCCCCGGGTGTGAATGCTTTTGCCAACGATGGTTTCACCGGGACAGCCACTATCACCACTTCTCAGATCGATACCAACGGAACAGCACATGGTATTAATGTAGAAGCCTTAGCCACGGATCAACTGGCAAGTATGAACCAGTATTGTCAGAACCCCAACTGGAATGCCATCGACTTTGTGCCCTCAGCGATGAACACTATGGTAACCGTAACTGATAGCAGCGGGGATGTCGTCTCAACCTCTACCTGGTATTGCGAGCTGCCGAATCCTGATACCCTGACATGGGACACTACAGCAAATGCACCGGAGACACGTCAGTACAATTGCACCCAGATCCAGTAAAAATCGGCTCCCGATCTGTTGCGCCAGGGATGGCGCAACATTATGGGTCTTAACTTTTCAGTGATTTAATTTCCAGGGTTGCCTGACGCAGCTTGTGTGTCAGCTCGCGCCCAATATTTGTGACAAATTTTAGCCGTATTTGCGTCGCTATTTCAGATTTGTCCTGCTCAAACTGATCGTAGCGCAGCATCAGGCAGGTAATATCCGTATCGGCAATCACGTCCGCCGAACGTAATCCCCTGTCCAGTACCGCCATCTCACCGAAAGCGGTGCCAGCACTCAAGGTTTTAATCCTGCCCTCTCGTCGATGATCGACTGGAATGACGACACTGACTTCACCGGAGAGGATGAAAAACAGCTCCGTTGCCGGTTGTCCGATACGGCAGATATATTCGCCTTTTTGATACGAACGTGGTTCCAGATAAGACTCAAGACGCTTTAGCTCTTCATCCGTAAAGTCTTTACAAAAGGCCTGTTCGCTTAGCGGCACGGAATCTGAACTATTAGATTGGCCTTTCGTGAGAAGTTGATCTTCACACCATTCCAACGCACTATCGATGTCTTTAAATTTCAGCAGGGGCAAATCCCGGATATTAGTGATCTGCTTTTTGATAATGGTCATTAGCGCATGCTCATCCCGCAAATTGGTGAAGAAAATATATTTTTTATGTTCGTTGAAATACTGAATCAGATAACCGAGCAGTGTCATCGCCCCTTCGTTGATGGAGGCGATACGGCGAAAATCGATAATGACATAGTCCGCGTTCTGTGCCGCCTCTTGTGCCTCTCTGACCACGATCTCGGCTGAGGCAAACATCAGGTCACCCTGCAACTCTGACACGACTATTCTGCTTCCCTGTTCCTGGAGAACCCGGAACTGGGCCATGTTGCGTGAGCGCTTTGAATTGACCTGTGAACCGTTATAGGTGGAATGTACTACTGATGTCTCTGTAGTGCGGCCAGTATGGAACATGTGCAATCCGAAATCCTTTGAAATACGTTTGCACACGGCTATCCCACGTACACTGTTACCACGCTCATCGAGTTTTGGCGAGAACACACCGATGCCCAATTGCCCGGGCAATACCGCCATGATCCCGCCGGCAACGCCACTCTTGGCCGGCATCCCGACTTCATAGACCCAGGCGCCGGAGAAATCGTACATACCACATGAACTCATTACACTTAACAGTTTGGGCACATATCTACTTTTTACAGCCTGCACACCAGTTACCGGATTGATGCCATTATTAGCCAGTGTTGCTGCCATCATTGCCAAATCCCTGCCATTCACCAGGATGGAACACTGCTTGAAATACAGATCCAGGAGCTTGTCTTCGTCCGCTTCCAGGATATCGTAATTACGCAACATGCTGGCAATGGCACGGTTACGATGACCCGTTGCCTTTTCTGAACGATATACTTCCTGGTCGACAACCACCTCATGGCTAAGATATCTGTGGTAGGTGTCCAGGATGCGCTTGAGTTTCTGATCCGGATTCTCCCCACCGATGAAGGCCATCGCAGCAATGGCACCCGCATTGATCATCGGGTTTCTGGGCCGACCCGTGTCTGGTTCAAGACTGATCGAGTTAAAGGCTTCGCCTGACGGTTCGACGTCGATCTTATTCAGTACTGAATCGATACCGCTGTCTTCAAGACCAATACCATAGGTAATCACCTTGGATATGGACTGGATGGTAAAATCCTGGCGTGTCTCTCCGACCTGGTAGATTTGGCCATCGACTGTCACGATTGCGATGCCAAACCATTGTGGGTCCGCTTTGAGAAGTTCGGGTATATAACTGGCTATTTCACCCGAGCGTATTTCCAAGAATTCCTTGCGAAGACTTTCCAGGTAATCCAGAAGTAAATCGACATTCATTAAACGCTCCAGCAATATGCTGATTAAACATTTATTTTTGATGTTATAACGAGTAAATTATGAATTGTCGAGCGAGATAAAGCATGATTATTAAAGTTTCAAAGAAGATGAGTTCGAACCTCGAACGGATACCCATGATAAATAGTTACCTCAAATTAAACGCACTTCTATAGTGCGGATCATTCACTTATGCACCAAATATGCAGTTTCTTTCATGCTTCCAGTATCAAATTGTCTATAATGGATATAAAATACTTCACCACTGATTCGTAAAATTTAAATCATCTAACAAGAATGACAAAACATGACTAGTGATTCCAATTACGATTCACTCATACAAATACTTGAATCACGTTTTGTAGATGTCTGGAAACGATCATTACTATCGGGTCAAAAGACCAGTTGCGTTCAGGCCTGGCTGGAACTATCCCAGCACTATAGGGAATCTCATCGACTCTATCATACGCTGCATCACATCGATTTCTGTCTGCGTGAATTCGACAATGCAAAATTTCTTATTAACGCGCCCGACACAGTAGAAATGGCTATCTGGTATCACGATATCATTAATACTCCGCAAGCACGCGACAATGAGCACCAGAGCCAACTATTATTTGAACGCCTAGCAGAAAATAATTTCGATCCGCAGTTCGTGGAGACAGTGTCTAAGCTGATTATGATAACTACCCATCGACAGACCCCTAATACTCACGATGAGCAATATATATGCGACATTGATTTATCGAGCATGGGCGCTCCCTGGGAGAAGTTTGTCAGTGATAGTAATGATCTCAGAGCCGAGTCAGAAACTTCAGTCGAAGAATATACTATTGGCAAACTCAAGTTCTTTCATGCATTACTGGAACGTCCCAGAATTTTTTATAGCGATTATTTTTACTGTCGTTATGAAAGCAGCGCAAGGCGGAACATACAGCGATATATGTCTATCCTTAACCAGGACGGATAACTGATAATTTTTCTCTACGATTTACCAGTCGCGCTGGTAAACAGGGACAATTCAGGAATTAATTTAAGCAGAGATTATTTCAACAGGGCATTTTTGATTTCGTCGCTGCTGTCCTGTGTCATCGCCGTACGAATTTGATTTGCGAGATTGCGCATATCATGACGTAATTGGCGAGATACAATATGCAGGAAATGATTTGCCAGGGGGATATTCGAATGGTAAAGCATTTCAAACGCGGTACGTGGTAGAGATGCCGCCTTTACCGGTCCGACAGCAGTGCAGGTTGCTGTGCTTTTACCGTGATCGATTAAGGAGATCATACCGAATGACTGGCAGTCCTTGAGATGATTAATTTCGGCGACATGGTGTGCTGTTTTGCGGGTAACGACAACCTGGCCCTCAACAATAATATAAAAAGTGTCGCCAGGACGACCTTCTTTTATGAAATGATGGCCAGCGGGATAATCACGGACAACCATGGTATCCGCGAGCATATCAAGTTCCCTGGTTGGCAGGCCTGAGAATTCGGGTGACTGACGCAATACATCACTTAGGTTCATGCTTTTTCTCCCAGGCCATACAGATTTGCATAGGCATTTGTGAGCATTTCGCTCAGTACTGCGCTATCCGCAGGTACGTCCGTTGATTCGATTAACGGCAATAATAATTCAGTTGCAGCCCGAATTCGGTCAGACATGAAATGTGAAAGTGACCGGAGGAAACCGGTGCTTGCTGCAGGATTCTGCTTGTCCAGCTTCCAGAAATTTTCTTCAGAAAGCGCCAAGACAGTACAATCTTTATTAGCAGTCACTGTCGCTGCTTCAGGAGCATCATCGAGCATTGAGATTTCACCAACACAACCACCCTTATCGATTGTGCCAAGCGAAAGTTTTTGTCCATCGGAATTCATGGTGACATTCAAGCTTCCTTCCAACAACATGTAGAAGGTATCGGATGACTGGTTCTCCTGAATCAGGGTCTGCCCTGCTGAGATCTGGCGTGTCTCCAGGACCTCCAGCAACGCGGATATATGCGATTTATTAGTGGAACGGGCAAGTGCCGGAAAAGACAGGCAAAATGCATCAACCGTCATGGCCATTACGATTCCTCCACTTTGTTATTTGTAACAAATTATAACATAACAAAAATAAACTTCCTACATGAGACATCCAGGTGTTATACGTCATCAATAAATATCCCCGGGAGCTCTCGTCAACAACCCGTCCAATACTATCCCATGCAATTCAAATTGATGGTAGCAGCGGGGTACAGGTGGTATGTGAAAACAGGCTAGCTTTCACTGACTAACACACATCTACAGCACCGCATTACACTGGCGCTATGTTTTAATTAATGGGGGGCTGTTGTCTCACGGGATAGTCAAGACGCTGATCAGCGCGCAGGATCTTTTCAAATTCTTCAGCAGTCACCGGCTTACTGAAATAATACCCCTGTATCTGATCGCACTGGCTGTTCTCAAGATAGGTCAGTTGCTGGGCGGTTTCCACACCTTCAGCAATCACAGTTAAACCCAGGTTGTTGGCCAGCGTAATGATCATGCGTACCAGCATCTCGTCATCCGGATCACCCGGGATATCCCGAATGAAGGTACGATCGATCTTCAACGCATGTAGCGCAAAGGATTTGAGATAACCCAACGAGGAGTACCCGGTACCAAAGTCATCAACGGCGATGCCGACCTTCAGTGCCTTGAGCTGCTCGATCATGGCGCCGGCATGGGTCGCGTCTTCCATGATCATGCTCTCCGTGATCTCGAGATTGAGGCTCTCACCATAGAGG
>JBECKZ010000226.1:0-2683 GCA_040235555.1 Thiohalomonadales bacterium
GGCGCCAGTAAGCCGCGTAAGCCTGCCGCACCTGCACGCAAGTCCGGCAAGCAATTCCAGCAGCAGCGTGGTCGCAAGCAGCAGGCTCAGGGCCAGCAGCAACGTCGCCGCCCTGCACCACAACAGCAACAAGCACCACGCCGTGAGAACAAGGAAGCTCAGCAGCAAACAAAACAACCGGCGCAAGAAACCGCATCGGCTGCAGCAGGATCAACGCCACAACAAGGCGCAAGTTCTGGCCAGGGAAATCGGCGTGGTCGCCGTGGTGGACGTCGTCGCCGCGACAGCGGCCAACAACGCCAGCAACAGGCAGGAAGCGGCGGTGAGCAACGCAGTGAGGCAAAACGGAACAATGGGAATACCGGCGGCGCGACAGCTGCGCAAGCTCCAGCATCAGCCCAAACTGTCACTGGTAAATCCGAGTCATCCCCGGAATCCGGAAGACAATCTCAGCCTGCTTCTGAGCAGAAGAGCAACCGGGAACCTGCGAGTTCACCGAGCGCCAGCCCTGCGCCTGTGTATGAAGCACCCCGACCGGCCCCCGCGCCTGCGGCACCGAGTGCAGAGCCAGTTAGACACGAACCGCCTGTCACCCGTCCGACCGGTTCCGACGATAACAGCTAATCCATAAAGCATCCGTCACACCAACCGATAACAGGAACATGAAAATGTTCCTGTTATCATTGTGTGTGTTGGTCATCACCACGCTATTCGTTTTGCAAATTTCACCGAGTGTTGCCAGTGCAGGCAATATCAACTCAGCGTTTTATTGGCTTCGATAAACCCTTCGTGGTGAATCTGATAGGATCGGATAATCTCACCTATCTGCAGGTCAATGTGCAGTTTAAAATCAAGAAACCTGACTTGCGGGCAAAGTTGCATGCGCAATTGCCAGCGATCAGACGGTCGACAATATCAAAAGCGCATAAGGTAAACAGGCCTTGCGCGAAACCACACTTAAATCACTCCAGCAAGTCTGTCAGGAATTGATCGGCGCCCCTGCGATCGATGACGTCTATTTCACCAGCTTTATCATTCAGTAGCTGCAGACCGCGATATATAACGTTGTTCGATGTCGCTCAGTAAGCCTTTGGCGGCGTCATCAATCATATCAAATACATTTTCAAATCCCTTGATGCCACCATAGTACGGGTCAGGTACTTCCCGTCGTTTCAACTGCGGCGCATAACTCATAAACAGCTGGACCTTGCCCTGAGCATGTTCGGGACACTGGCTCATCAAAATTGCATAATTGTCTTCATCCATGGCCAGGATATAGTCGAAGGCTTCAAAGTCATGACTACTAACCGGACGCGCACGCAAATCACTCAAATCGATGCCACGTTGCTGGGCGGTACTCTGGGCGCGTCGATCAGGTGGTTCCCCAACATGATAGGCATGGGTCCCGGCAGAATCGATCTCAATCCAGGTCTGCAAATTGCGTTGCTGGACTAACGAGCGAAATACACCATGGGCGGTGGGGGAACGGCAGATATTGCCCATGCAGACAAACAGAACTTTTACTTTACTCATATGATGGGAATTTTATCAGGAGTTCGGATAAGACGGTAAGAAATCTTTGGTGATACTAAAGTCACCAGACAAGACACCTTCTTCTGGTTGATTAGACCTTATCCGCTAGGATTTTTTGGACCTCCGATGGAGGTCCAGATGCATAAGAATGATGAACTTTGTTAGAAATCGCGTTTAAGTACTTTTTTACGTGCGATGCCAAATCCTAACAAGCCGATCCCCATTAGTGCCAATGGGGTTGGTTCAGGCACGCTGTTGCTTGGACCTGTGATATCGAGGGTGCTCCAGTAGTAGATGCTGGTCGGTGAAGTTGCATCATACTGCTGCAAATAAAAACCAGGTGTGGTTGTTGGTAACGCATCCGCAAGATTCATTGTAATCGTTGCTGTCTCGCCTGCATTCAGAGTGAAGTCCCAACCGAGAGCAAAGGAAATATCGCCTGCCCCGCTGTTTTCATTTGCATTCGTTAATGAACCGCCCGTTGCATCGTAGTAGATGTTGCCATACCAGGGATCACCAACTTCCCATGATTGACCTGTAGCTAATGAGCCCACATTAGTGCCAAATTCATTGGCATAATCGTTGCCAATATCAAAATCATAAAACCCAATAAAGTTATGTGCACCAGTGCCTGTAAACGTGTAGGTTAAAGAGCCCAATCCACTAGAATCAAGTGAGCCATTCACAGGGGCAGGGTCAAAGTTATAGGAATCAGAAACAGCACCATCTATATAGTAAGTCCATTCATTAAAATAGATAGTTGCATGTGCTGCTGGCAAGTAAGAACTAAAAGTTATACCCAACAATCCTGCAATGATAATTTTTTTCATTTAACTTTCCTCATTACCTGTTCTGCGCAACACAATCTTAGATTCTTATTTATATTTAACTATTTTTAGAAGGGTTATATTGAAGCCTGTCTACTAATTTGTCAAATTATGTCCTGATAAAAACTGAACATGTAACAAAATGTTACAAATATTTTTCCCCAAGCTTGGTTACCGTGTCCTTGTCAGGCCAATCAGACTGACTTCATTTGAGTAAGCAGATTCAATTCCGCCACGAACCGATGTCACTACATAATAATATGGTGCGGTGAAAATAAGATCATCACCTCGATACACGCCTGTGCTAGTGACAAAATGAGAAG
>JBECKZ010000045.1:0-6032 GCA_040235555.1 Thiohalomonadales bacterium
GACCGCGGCTTCATTACCTACACCAATCAATCTAAATCGGATTTGCTGGATGTGCCGCAGGCCACCATCACTGAGCACGGTGCGGTGAGTGAAGCCACGGCCCGGGCAATGGCTGCCGGTGCCCTGGCGCATAGTCAGGCCCACATCACACTGGCGGTGACCGGTGTTGCCGGCCCGGGGGGCGGTCGTCTGGATAAACCCGTGGGTACGGTCTGGTTTGCCTGGGCTAGGCGGGATGGCACTGTTGATTCCGATACCCGACAGTTCCCTGGTGATCGTGATGCAGTGCGGCGCCAGGCGGTGGCTCATGCCCTTCAGGGTGTGTTGAACCGCATTGAATAGGCCAGTTTCCCAGCGATTGTTTTTCGCGCTCTGGCCCGAGCCAGAGTCAGCGCAGGCACTTTGGCAGGCTACAACACACCTCGTTCCCAAAGGGGTAGGCCGGCGTCTGTCACCCGAGCATATCCATTTGACCCTGGCGTTTCTGGGTTCTAGCGACGAGGTTCGAGAAGAGTGTGTGACTCGCGCGGCAGAGAAGATTCAGGGCCAGGCATTCACCCTCGTACTGGACGAAGCCGGGCATTTTCCCCGTCCACAAGTGGTCTGGGTCGGTACACATCAGATGCCGCCAGCACTGCAATCGCTGCAAACTAAGTTAGTTAATGAACTCATGTGCCACTGTGGTTTTGAGCCAGAGACACGACCGTTTGTGCCGCATATTACTCTCTGGCGGAAGGTGCGGCGGGTCAGTTTGCCCGAGACCGTTGGCCCCGTCAGTTGGCCGGTCTCCCGGTTTGTCCTGGCGCGCTCTCGAACCTTGCCTACGGGTGCCGAGTATTCGATCGTCCAAGAATGGCCGTTACTCACTGCTCAGGAATGAAATGCCCAGCCGGCAAAGGGTTCGATTTCCTCCCGATTCACCAGCGCCAGCTGATAGGCATTGGGATTGAGTGAATGATCCGACGTGGTATCCACCGACAGGTGTTGCAGGACATAACCAATCAGGGCACGTCGCACAGTCAGTTCAATTAATTCGTTATCACCCCGGTAGTCGATCATCAGGCTCATGCGTTTTTGCGAATCCAGCTTGGGGTGGGGCGTCAGTTGTAGGGTAACGGTCTCGGTCCAGTCATCGTCGTAGTGGACACTGGACTCGGCAACTTCTTCCCGTTTTCTCGCCTCGACAAAGCGGGATAGCACGAAATCGCGGAAATCATACGTGTCCTCGTTATAGGCACGGACATGCCAGCGCAGACCGGTACTCACCAGGGAGTGGGGTTCCAGGATACGAGGGTCGCGATTATCCCGATCACTCAGAGAGTAGTACACCGCCTCCAATTTGGTCCGGGCCTTGATTGCGCGCAGGATTTGCGCCACGACAGCCTTGTCCGGCAGGCGGTTAGGCGTGGGCAGGGTATCAACAGTGACGCCGTAGATGGGCTGGTCTTCATAGGGGCCGCCGGCGGCAGCCAGATTGGCGGCAATCAGGGGTAACACGGCACCGGGTTCAAGATCGGCAAATACCTCACGGAAGCCCTCGGCCGGCACGAAGCCGAATACATTGTGCTTATAAATCAGGTTATCCGGGGCCAGGTCGCCATACAGCTTCAGGTCCTTGGTGGCGGCCGCATCCGAAATCCCGAAGGCCCGTACTACATCGCTGCGGGTCACGACACCGGTGTAATAGGCCAGGATTTCAATGTATTGCAGACGTTGGCGTGTGGCCCATTTGATATCCAGGCGCATTTTTTCTTTTGAAACCATCACTTATTCCCTGAAATTAACCGGTGAATTATACGGTTTACTTTAGTTTGCCTCAATAAAATCTACTAGATAATAAAAAATACTAAGGTAGTAAAAAATATTGACATAGCAAAAAGTATCGCCTAGAGTAAACACCATGCTGCAGCCAGAGGCTGCGAAAAGAATTGAATCAACAGATTAACGGGACATATGCGGAGGATAGCGAACATGGCAAACACTACATCATCGGAAGACAAGAAGAAGGCATTGAGTGCGGCTCTGGGCCAGATCGAAAAACAATTTGGCAAAGGCTCGGTCATGCGCATGGGCGACAATCAGGCCGCGCGGGATATTGAGGCCATTTCCACCGGTTCCCTGGGCCTGGACGTGGCCTTGGGCATTGGTGGTCTGCCCAAGGGGCGGGTGGTTGAGATCTACGGACCGGAGTCCTCCGGTAAGACCACTCTGACCCTGCAGGTGATCGCCGAGTGCCAAAAGAAGGGTGGCACCGCCGCCTTTATCGACGCTGAGCATGCCCTGGACCCGTCCTATGCCGAGAAGCTGGGCGTGAACGTGGATGATCTGCTGGTCTCGCAGCCAGATACTGGTGAGCAGGCCCTGGAGATTGCCGACATGCTGGTGCGCTCCAGCGCGGTGGACGTGGTGGTGGTCGACTCGGTGGCGGCCCTGACCCCGAAGGCGGAAATCGAAGGCGACATGGGCGATTCGCACATGGGCCTGCATGCGCGCCTGATGTCCCAGGCGCTGCGCAAACTCACTGCCAATATCAAACGCTCCAACACCCTGGTGATCTTCATTAACCAGATCCGGATGAAGATTGGCGTGATGTTTGGTAACCCCGAAACGACCACCGGTGGTAACGCGCTCAAGTTCTATGCCTCGGTGCGTCTGGATATCCGCCGCATCGGTGCCATCAAGAAGGGCGACGAGGTAGTCGGTTCCGAGACCCGGGTGAAGGTGGTCAAGAACAAGGTGGCGCCGCCGTTCAAACAGGCTGAGTTCGATATTCTCTATAACGAGGGTATCTCCCGTGAGGGCGAGATCATCGATATGGGTGTAAAGCTGGATATCGTCGAAAAGGCCGGTGCCTGGTACAGCTATAGTGGTGATCGTATCGGTCAGGGCAAGGATAACGTGCGTAACTTCCTCAAGGAGAACCCGGCAATTGCCCAGGATATCGAGGCGCGGATTCGTGGTACGGTGTTGCCGCAAGTGGCCGGTGCTGTTGAGGCCGATAACGACGAGGAACATCTCGACGAAGCCCTGGACGATGTGGCTGAGGCGTAACACGTAGGAAAGAAAAGTCGCGAGGCAGTTGATTGCCTCGTGATTTATTAAAACAACATGGACAGGGACATCAACGAAACGGCCATTCGTCTGTTGGCGCTGCGTGAACACAGCCGACTTGAGCTGCAGCGCAAACTGGTCCAGAAAGGGTTCAGTGTATCGGTCGTTGAGCAAACATTGCAGGATCTCGTGGCGCAAAAACTGCTCAGCGATGAGCGGTTTACTGAGGCCTTTGTACTGAGTAAGCGCGAACGCGGTGCTGGACCAGTAAAAATCCAGGCCGAGCTGCAACAGCGGGGGATTGATAATACCCTGATCCAGCGTTACCTGGATTTTCGGGATCCTGATTGGCTGGATGTTGCCGAGCAGGTACGACAGAAGAAATATGGCTCATCACTGCCGGATGAATACCCGCTCAAGATACAGCAAGCCCGTTTTCTGGCCAACCGTGGTTTTAGCCATGAACAAATCCGTCGGGTGCTGGATGCTGAGTTTGAAACAGGCTAACGCCCTGCACAATCTATCTATATAATCCACGTTCGAACTCGAATTGATGTGATGTGGATATGAAAAGCGCGGAAATCCGTAAAGCCTTCCTGGACTACTTTGCCAAACATGGTCATGAGGTGGTGCCTTCCAGCTCCCTGATCCCGGGAAATGACCCGACACTGTTATTTACTAACGCCGGTATGGTGCAATTCAAGGATGTGTTCCTGGGCCTGGATAAACGCAATTATGCGCGTGCCACCAGTTCCCAACGCTGTGTCCGTGCCGGTGGCAAGCACAACGACCTGGAAAATGTTGGCTATACCGCACGCCATCACACCTTTTTTGAAATGCTCGGTAATTTCAGCTTTGGTGATTACTTCAAACGCGATTCCATCCATTTTGCCTGGGAGTTTCTGACACAAGTCATGAAGCTGCCTTCGGAAAAATTATGGGTTACGGTCTACCAGGATGACAATGAAGCCGCTGATATCTGGTTGAAAGAAATCAAAGTAGATGTAACGCGCTTTACCCGCATCGGTGACAAATCCGGCGGCAAAAAATACGAAAGCGATAATTTCTGGTCCATGGGCGACACGGTTCCCTGCGGGCCGTGTACGGAAATCTTTTATGACCATGGTCCCGAGATACCCGGTGGGCCACCGGGGACACCAGAGGAAGACGGTGATCGTTATATCGAGATCTGGAACCTGGTGTTCATGCAGTACAACCGGGATGCCAGTGGAGAAATGACACCACTACCCAAACCCTCGGTGGATACCGGCATGGGGTTAGAACGGCTGGCAGCTGTCATGCAGGGTGTGCACTCCAACTACGAAATCGATCTGTTTGTTAACCTGATCAAGGCGGCCGCTGAGGCCACACATTGCACAGACCTGAGCAATAACTCGCTGAAAGTGATTGCTGATCATATACGCTCCTGCAGTTTTTTGATCGCAGATGGGGTGGTGCCATCCAACGAGGGCCGTGGTTATGTGTTACGACGCATCATCCGTCGCGCCATTCGCCATGGCCACAAACTTGGCATGAACCAGCCATTCTTCCACAAGCTCGTCAGTGCGCTCGATGCTGAAATGGGTGAGGCCTATCCCGAATTACGCAAGGCCAACGATACTGTCACCCGGGTGTTACTCCAGGAAGAAGAACGCTTTGCCGAGACCCTCGATCAGGGTATGCAGATTCTGGAACAGGCAATCAGTGAACTCAAAGGCAAAACGATTCCCGGGGATGTCGTATTCAAGTTGTATGATACCTATGGCTTTCCAGCTGATCTGACTAATGATGTCGCGCGCGAGCGTGGTCTGAGACTGGACTCCGCCGGTTTTGACAAGGCCATGGCGGAACAACGGGAGCGGGCACGTTCGACCAAAAGTTTCGCCGTGGATTATTCACACAAGATCGATATTGATACCGCTACCGAATTTACCGGCTATGAACACCTGTCTGAGCCGTGTGAAGTCCTGGCCATATACAAAGAAGGCGAGACTGCCGCAGAACTGAAGGCTGGAGAGGAAGGCATGGTGATCCTCAATCGCACGCCGTTCTATGCTGAGTCCGGCGGTCAAACCGGTGATACCGGCATGTTATTGGGTCAGGCCGGCAAATTTCAGGTGATGGATACCCAGAAGCAGGGCAATGATGTCTTCGGTCATCTTGGCACGGTCGCGGAAGGGGTAATCAAACAGGGTGAGACCGTACAGGCAACGGTAGATAGCGCCCGGCGGCAGGACATTCGTTATAACCACTCCGCAACCCATTTGTTGCATGCGGCCTTGCGCAGGGTGCTCGGTGATCATGTCCAGCAGAAGGGCTCGTTGGTGCAGGCCGATCGCCTGCGTTTCGACTTTTCGCATTTCGAACCGATCAAGCCGGAACAGCTCAGGCAAATTGAAGAGCTGGTCAATAAACACATCCGCTTAAATCACGAAGTGGAAACCAAACTCATGGGTCAGGAGGAGGCCATCAAGGGCGGTGCCATGGCGCTGTTTGGTGAAAAGTATGGTGATGTAGTGCGGGTGTTGCGTATGGGTGATTTTTCCACGGAATTGTGTGGCGGTACCCACGTCGGCCGTACCGGTGACATCGGCCTGTTCAAGATTACGCAAGAGACGGGAACTGCCGCCGGCGTGCGACGTATCGAGGCGGTCACCGGTCAGGGTGCACTACGCTATATCGAACAAGAAGAACATCAGCTCAATGAAATTGCGCAGCTAACCAAGAGCAAGCGCGATGACGTTAGTGAGCGGGTGAAACAGCTCATCGAGCGCAATCGCCAACTGGAAAAAGAACTCGAGCAACTCAAGGGCAAACTGGCCTCCAGTGCTGGCAGTGACCTGGTAGCTCAGGCCCAGGAAATTAACGGCATCAAGGTGCTTGCCGCCAAACTCGAGGGTGCTGACGTGAAGACCTTGCGCGATACCCTGGATCAGCTCAAGAATAAACTCGGTAGTGCCGCGGTGGTCCTGGCCGCCGTA
>JBECKZ010000204.1:0-3476 GCA_040235555.1 Thiohalomonadales bacterium
CACGTATTTGTGTGGCCCCAATTACTCCCGTTAGCGTTTATTGTTTTCTGACCTGGTTATTCCCGGACTTTATCGTTTTATCCGCTGACCTAGAATGTATAAACAGCGCTTACGGAAGTCATCGAAAAGTCGTTCACCTCGCTAACATCGAACTCTTCATATTCCGCGCGAATCGACAGGGAGCCAAGCGCGAACCTTGCGCCAATACCGTAAGCCGGGTCAGTCCCCGAGTCATTATTGGCGTCCCAACGCATCGTTCCGATCTTGCCAAATATACCAAAAGGTCCAAAACTTAAACCGGCCAGAGCGTAGGCATTCAAACCGGTGACGTCCTCAGATGTGCCAAAATCGACATAGGAAGCTTCGACGGCAAAGTCAACTAGCGGAATAAAACCGATATTATAACCACCAAATAATTTATAGGCGGTATCGCTCTCATTGAAACTGTTAGACTCGATATTGGAGTCACCTATACCCGCGCCCACATAGAATCCGCTGTCAGCACCGGCAAAAGTCGTAACAGGTGCCATTAACAATAATGTAGTCAGCCCCAAAGATGCTGTTGTTAACCTGGTTACATTCATGATAAGCCCCTATTCGTTATTGTTTATATGACTGATACCTATTTATAGCATGACGAATAGCAGGATTCACTCTGAAATTTTAAGCCAGAGCAGGGCATGCGGATATATCAGAGAATCATCACGGTTTTTCGTCATGGCCCAGCTTTTCCCAATCCGAACACCTGCCTGCCAACGATGACTGCCGCTGAACCCATCGCACGGTAAGCAACAGATTCAGCGCAACATGGTCAATGATGCAGACACATCACGCTGACCCCTGGCGCTGCCTGCCGGCGCGATGACGACCGTGTAAAATGTGATCCAGTTAATTCTTTTTAAAAATAACTCCCGCCATAATCATTTCACGCTGCGACTGAATAAACGCGGGCAATTACCTGATTTTTATTAAAATCATAAATGTACTGGAGGGTAAAATGATCGATATGAAGCAATTCAAGGATAATGTCTCAAGCAAAATCAAGGCACATCACGAAGCTGAAAAACCCGAATTTCATGAGAAGGAAACCCAGGCCGTATCCGTAAAAACGAATGCCATGGCGATCGGTGCTTCCATTCACATTAAGGGTGATGTGACTGGTAATGAAGATCTGGTTATCCAGGGGCATGTGGAAGGCACGATTAATCTTAAAGGCCATAACGTGACGATCAGCAAAAGCGGCAAGGTCAAGGCGAACATTGTGGCAAACCAGATTATCGTGGAAGGTGAACTGACCGGCGATATGAATGGTGATGAGAAAGTGGTCATCCGTGCGACCGGACATGCCTATGGTAATATTGTGGCACCTCGGGTGACGCTTGAGGACGGGGCCATGTTTAAAGGCAGTATTGAAATGGAACCGCGCCAGGGGCGGGTTGCAGGTGATACCCGGCCGGGGAACATGACGCCAAACAAGGAAAGTACTGATCTGAAAGTCGCGCCGTAAGTCAGCTTTTTCCCAAGCCCGTTTATGTATGATGTGTCCTATAACTACATCCCTTTAACCCGGGTTGACCAGCAGGTCAGCCAGGAAGCTGGGGTTGCTATCAATAGCCCGATCCTGTTTGACCTGCTGAACAGTTTGTCACAAGACGCGCATCACGAAATCCTGGACATCTGTCCTGCCAGCCAGGGCGTTATCGATGCCTTCTCCCATTATGATTGCAAGCTGTATTTGCCCGGCTGTGTCAACGCATTGTGTGAGATGACCGCAGAGGAGTATGACACGGCAAACTCGTTGTATCGCGCCTTTACCAGAGCACTCGGGTTGACTAAAAAGCAAAACGCAGCCTTGAATGTGATATTGCTCTGGGACCTCCCCAACTACCTGGATAAGGGTATCATGCGAGGTCTGATCGACTATTTGTCCCACCATATGCACGAGAATGTAAAACTGCATTTTTATATCCACAGCCAGCAACACATGCCGGCTACTCCCGCAAGCTATACGATTTTGCCGGAAGGCAAGGTCTGGCTGGAAAACAGGAGTGAGACCACGGTGAAGAGTCCGCTTTATTTCCAGGAAGCCTTGCTGACATTGTTTCAGCCGTTCAAGGTGAAACGCTCGATGCTGTTAGCCAGTGGCTTGAAAGAATATATCCTGGCTTTGGAATAGTAGGGGGCACAACAGGTTTCTGGATTCCGGCACGTAGGCCGGAATGACGGAGAAAGGAATGGATACCGGTATTCTCCCCACGTCCTTGTGGGTCGTGCTGGAAAGAAGAAATACGAACAACACGACTATGTCATTCTGGCGCATGCCAGAATCCAGTTATTTAATTCTGGATTCCGGCCTCGGCTTTGGCATCCTGCGCCACTCTACCTCCTGCGTCCATGCAGTCGTACGCCGGAATGACGAGTGTAGTTCAATAAGTCAGTTCCGCTCTTGTCATTCTGGCGCATGCCAGAATCCATTAGCAATAATAATATGAGCTATAGAGTCCAATCCGATTTCAGTGAGCGGTCACGGGGCCGGAATGACGGAGAAAGGAAGGGACACCGGCATTCGCCCCACGTCCTTGTGGGTCGTGCTGGAATGACGAAATACGAACAACGCGACTCTGTCATTCTGGCGCATGCCAGAATCCATTAGCAATAATAATATGCGTTATATATTCCGACTGATGCACTTTGTTGTTCGCGCATCATAAATTAAAGAGATCAGGCCACTTCAGTGCTTCTCGGCAACTCGGTTGTTGCTCCCGGCACAACTTCCTCCTTCCCTGGAGTCGTGCTCCATGCGTTGCTCTAATTCCCTACATCCCTGTAGGTTCCTGCACTTGCAGCATAATGCCTTCCATGTCTAAAACTTAATTGAAATGACTTATGCGGTTCCGACCCAACTGTCAGCCGATTCGCAGGCGCAACGTGGCTTTTAGTCCTGGTGCATTGTCTTTGAATATCAATGTGGCATGGTGCAGTTGCGCAACGGCTTTGACAAGACTCAAACCAAGACCGCTACCCGGGGTGCTACGACTGCGTTCCAGACGATAGAATCGTTGACCCACCTTGTCCCGTTCCTCTTCGGGTATGCCAGGCCCTGTATCGCTAACCGAGATGTCGATTTTTTCGTCGGTTGATGTTAATTCAAGGGATACTTTTCCACCTTCAGGCGTGTATTTGATAGCGTTATCCAGAAGGTTGATTAGCGCCTGAAACAATAAATCGCGATCCCCTTCTATGGAAACTGCAGCATTGACATGCGTTGAAAAGTGTAATTGTTTTGCTTCAGCCAACGCTTCATAAAGTTCAGCGGCATCGTGCACAAGGGCCGCAAGGTCAATGGGTTTGAAATTCGCTTTATAACCACCGGCTTCAATGCGGGCAATACGAAGCAGCGCCGAGAAAGTGGTGAGCAGTTGATCGGCATCGGCAATGCTTTGTTCAACCTGTTCTCTGTAAGGGGTGTTGTCTTC
>JBECKZ010000254.1:0-4091 GCA_040235555.1 Thiohalomonadales bacterium
TCAAAAGCAACGGTAACTTTACCTTCAACGCATCCATGTCAGATGGTTATACATATAACGTGACCATTGGCAAACAACCGGTCAGCGAACAATGTTCAGTTGTAAACTTCCAGGGGACTGTTAACGCAATTGATGTCAACACTATTTCAGTAGGCTGCTTCCCCTCGATAAATCTATCTGTCCATTCCCTGTCCAAAAGCGTGATTCTCAGCTGGACAGATCAAATGAAAGGTTCAGACTACACACTTTATTATGCCCCCACCCCCTGCAATATTACCGATGTCAAAAACTGCTCGCCGGTCTCCAAGTTCACCAGTATCTCTTACAGCTCACAGGCTAACGGAAGCAGCTCAACAATTGACAGCTTTACAGTGCCGAATTTGACCGATTCACAACCCTATTATTTTTACATTGAGGCTAATGAACCGGGGGGCTACCATACGACCTCTGCCGTGGCCGGAGGCAGGCCGGATACCCTGGCGAGTGATGGTCAGGTCCTGGCAACTGCTATCGACAGCAAGGGAACTATTTATCTCGGCGGCGGTTTCACTCAGTTTGGGGCGCACACCGGGCCTGCAGTCGTATTAGATGCACAGCACAACGGCACTGTTCGCGCCGAACTATCTCCGGTGGTCAGCAATGATACAAGTGGCGGTTATTCCCAGATAAATGTTATCCGATCAGACGGTACAGGCGGCTGGTATATAGGTGGCACCTTTACCAAGGTTGGCGGCATCAGCCGAAATGGACTTGCGCATATCCTTGCAGATGGCAGCGTTGATCCTAACTGGAACCCTGATCCCAATGGCGGAACAACGAACCCCAACGCCGGGTTAACAGACCTGTATGTTGATGGTACAACTGTATATATTTGCGGTGACTTTACGCAAATCGGCAACACCGCACGCCAGTATGCCGCGGCAATCGATAGCCAGGGTAATCTGTTATCATGGGATCCCAGTCCTGACGGCGTTGCGCAAGCTATTGCGGCATACAACGGAACCATCTACCTGGGCGGTTATTTTCAACACGTCAACGATCCGGTTAATGGCGCAATCTCCAGAAACCTTATTGCAGCATTCGACGCCAGTACCGGCACAGTGCTGCCCTGGAATCCGAGCCCTAATCCGGATGCGAATACCGGACAGAACTACGTTGGCAGGATTGCCATCCATAATAACATTGTTTACGTCGCCGGATTTTTCCAATCTTTTGGCGCCGCACCGAATTCCATTAACCGAAATTACATCGCCGCAATCGCCAACGACAAAACCGGCACGGTACTGGATTGGAATCCCAATCCCGACAATTTCGTATCAGATATGGTTTTCGATAATAACCATGTCTATGTTGGCGGGAATTTTACGAACATTGTCGGCACAGCACAGGACTATCTTGCCGCCCTGAGCCTCGCAGATTCCAGTAACACTGTGCCCGCAACCCTGTCAGCATGGAGACCCACGCTGACAGGTAGCGTCAAGGCCCTTTTCCTCGATGGCACCACGCTATATGTGGGAGGCTTTTTCACCAGCGTCAACAATATAACGCGAATCAACGAGGCTGCGATCAGCACTGATTCTGTTATGACAGTATACGATTGGAATCCCAACATTGAAGGTTATATAGCCACCCTGGCCCTATCCGGAAATAAAATCTACGCAGGTGGATCGTTCGATTTCGTCAACGGTGTGTCACGTCTACGTTTGGCTTCGCTGAACAGTGACGGCACACTGACCGACTGGAATCCCAGTGCTAACAGCACGGTGACTGCACTGACCATCGACGGTAGCGATAACATTTATGCCGGAGGATTATTTACTGCTATCGGCAGTAATACACGATTTTATCTCGCCAAATTCGATAGTAGTGGTGCGCTTCAAACGTGGCGGCCACTCCTGGACGGGGAGGTGGATGCCATTGCAGTAAGCGGTAACATCGTCTATATCGGTGGCAAGTTCACGGGTGCCACCGGCGCGAATGGCATTATCACGAGCAATGGGATAGCTGCAATCGGCGCCGACGGTAATGCCATAAACTGGGTGAATCCTTTAGACGCCAACACCATAGATAACGTTTATTCATTGGTTATCAACAACAATACGTTGTATGCCGGTGGGAGTTTCAGCGTAACAGACGGCGCCACGGGGATTACGCAAAAGAATCTTGCCGCATTCAATATCGATCCAACCAACACCACCACTGCCCCCTTCGGTTCCCTGGTAACCACCTGGCTTCCCAGTATCACATTACCCGCCTTTGTACCCAACTCGATAGACGCACTGGCAAGCTTTGGCTCCACACTGTATGTTGGCGGCACTTTCACTGCTACCGACGGCACCACAACACAGAATAATCTCGCAGCCATTAGTATGACAGACGGCACCCTTCAAGCGGCATTAGTCCCAGCAGTCGATCAAACCGTACAGGCCTTTACCCTGAGCGGCGGCACGCTCTATTTTTCCGGAAGATTCAAACAAGTCGGCAGTTATGCCTATGCCAGTCTCGCCGCGATTGATACCGCCGGCACCGTGCAACCCTGGAATCCTCCGATTGAGGCGTACCCGTGGTCACTCAGCGCAGATAAAAATGACATTATTGTAGGTGGCGGTAGTTTGGCAGGATTTTCAATCGTACCCAAGTAGGGTCTGTTCAGATAAGGACGCGGTTTTGCTTTAATCGAATGTCACACACCGTCACCATCTGAGATGACATCGGCCAAAACCAATTCGCGTGTCACCCGGCGTATCGTGTCCGTACGGATGGTAAGGACGACGCATCACACCAAGCTACTATCTCACCAGCCTGCATCAGCAGGCTGCTTCTGTATCGCGAGATGTCTTAAGGGAAAATTTTATCGATTGGTCGGGACAAGAGGGCGAAGCGGATAAAGAAAGAGTGGTTAAATGCCAGTCTTTCCCACTGAGCGCGAGGCACAACGCCATGGATGGTTAGTAATAAGTCAATAATTAGTCGAACATCCCGCAATTTAAGCAAACCAGCGCAACCGTCCAAACCTGTACAAATGACGTATGCGTGAGCGGCCACCGAGATGTTTCAAGAGCCCTGATTCCTGCCACACGGTACTAAACCATGATAAAAGAGGAAGACTTCTTGCTGTAGCATACATTTGCCATGCTACTTTATTTACGATATCAGATAGTTCATGGTCACGTAATGCTAAAGGACCAGCGTTATCTCGTAACCATTGAATAAACCGCTGTGCGGCAATTGAATTGCTAGCAGCAGTATTTGAAGCACTATCAGCTGAAAGATTTCCGCCATGAACACGCCAGCTTGCGAAAGCGTTTGCGATAGATTTAATCCCTGTGTGGGCCGCGAACAGCGCGAATGACGCGTCATCCGAATGCCATCCTCTAGGAAATGAAACAAACCCACCTGCACGTTCAAATGCGTGCTTTGAAAATACGTAGCAAACAGGTGCCGGTATGAGTTCGTTAGAAAACCGGCGCAATAGATACTCTCCAGCCCCGTCAATGTCCCGGGATGGCTCTTCCCGTGTTCTATTGCCATCTCCGTCAATCACACGCACACCGAACGAATAAACATCATAACGATCTCCGTACCGTGCTATTTCGTTATAGAATGCCTCGACGCATGTTGGATCTAACATATCATCATCACCAGGTACGGTGATCCAAGACTCACCCGACTCTCGAACAGCTCTATTCCAGTGAGCCACGAGATCAGTTCTTCCCAAATTAGTGTTAAAACGAACGTATCGAAGATTCAGTTTCTTTTCGTAGCGTTGACATATGTCTGCTACATTTTCTGGACTGGCATCGTCCACTACGAGCGTCTGAAAATTATTACAAGTTTGATTACACAGAGAATCGAGCAGTTCCTCTAGATATCGGACTTTGTATGCCGGAATTACGATCCCTAAGCTTTCTGCCATGCTTTCATAACCTTCTGCTAGGATATTAATAAATCGAGAGGTACCACTAGAAGAATACAGACAATATGAGCCCGCCGATCATCTGTTTGAGCAAGCCAATCTAATACGAAAATAGCGCCAATAAATCGGCGCCACCTATGACGAGGATTGTCATTCATTAATACTCTGAGCTGTC
>JBECKZ010000255.1:0-5135 GCA_040235555.1 Thiohalomonadales bacterium
ATGGTCAATACCGAACAGACCCGGGTAACACGTATTGCCCACGGTATTCCGATCGGCGGCGAACTGGAATTTGTCAGTGGTTCGACCTTATCGCATGCCTTCTCTGGACGCCGTGTGATCAGCTAGATTGCCGTACCAGTATCCAGGATAATTCACTCCCTGTTGTAACTAATTTTGTTTGAACGAATCGAGTATGGTGCGATAACTCTCGACACGTGCAATACTAATCTTGCCTTCATCCGCAGCCTGCTGGACTGCGCAACCCGGTTCCCGAGTATGCGTGCAGTTGCGAAATTTGCATTGTTCGATGAAGGGAATAAATTCTCTGAAACCTTGTGCCAATGCTTGTGCATCTACAGTTTTCAGACCAAATTCGCGAATCCCGGGTGAATCGATTATAAAACTGTCGTGATCGAGGGCATACAGCTCAGTGTGGGTGGTGGTGTGCCGGCCTTTGTTGGTGGCCTGCGAGACTTTGCCAATACGCGGATTGGCGCCTGGCAACAAGGCTTTAATTAACGAGGATTTTCCCACAGCAGAGTGACCCACCAATACCGAAGTGGATACATGTAAACTGTTCAGCAGATCAGATATGCCTTCACCAGTTTTTGCACTGACGTATTGCACCGAATACCCGATATCCTGATAGACTGAAAGAACTGATTTAATCTCCTGTAAATGCGACGCATCCAGTAAATCAATTTTATTAAAAACGATTGTTGCGGAAAGACTGGCCAATTCACACGCGACCAAATAACGGTCGATGAGACCGGTTTTCAAGACGGGTTTGGCCGCGCAGACAATCAGGACCTTGTCGATATTGACGGCGATGAGTTTTTCCTGATTCTTGGTAACACGCAAAAGCACTCCATGACGTGCTGCGAGTTCGGTAATCACGGATTCTCCGGCGTCACCGGTTTCGAAATGTATGCGATCGCCACTGGCCAGGGCCGGCAGGTATTGGCGCGGCACGGCACGCAGACGCTCACCGTCGAGGGTTTGAATCAGGAGTTCATTGCCGAAATGGGTGATGACTGTGGCGTTATAGTGTAGATCAGCTGCAGGTGATTGAGGACTCGACATAATCCTTATGACAACAGATCGTCGATGTGTGCGGCACAAATAAAATCGTTCAGAGAAAGGCCGCCAACGGTGTGAGTGGAATACACAATCTTGCAGCGGCTGTAGCTGACCTCGAGGTCGGGGTGGTGGTCCTGTTGTTGGGCAACCCAGGCGACAGCGTTAACGAAGGCCATAGTTTCATAGTAATTCTTGAAGTGAAATTCGCGGTGAATGGCGGCATGGCTGGAGGTCAGCGACCACTGCGGAACTTCCTTTATGTATTCATGCAATTGTTCGTCGCTTAGAGGCAGGGTGCCTTTCGCCACCGGTTGACAGTGTTGATCGCGCAAGCCGCCCATGTGTTTTATTGCTTGAATTTATAATAAGTCTTGTTGAGATACGCGACGACATCGGCTATCTGATCTTCGGGCCATGACACCCCGAGGCTGTTCTTGCAACGATGTACCTGCTTGTTAAGGGCTTCGAGTGAATCGATGCGGCGATCTGCGCGAGTGTAGATCTTGCTGCCATCACCGCCCATCATATCGGCATGGCACTTGACGCAGTTTTCCTGGACCAGTTCCTTGCCGCGCTTGAGGTCGACTGCCTGCGCCGGGGCAAGAAACGTCATACACAGGCCAAAACACAATGCTGCAGTAAACAGGGGTTTCATGGTTTCCTCCTTGGGTCACCGGATTAGGTTGCAATTTTAGTCGATAAATGTGCGATTCGGACAGGCGCAGGCGGATGCGAATCATGAAATGCTGAGTACAGCGGGTCCGGCGTCAAGGTGCTCGCGTTTTCCTCATACAGTTTGACCAGCGCCCGGATCAGATCCTGGGCATTGCTCTGGCTGGCGGCGAAGTCATCCGCCTCGAATTCATGGCGGCGGCTAAAGTAGGAAAACAGTGGTTGTACATATACGCCCAGCACGGACATCAACAGGATAAACAAGACCAGGGCCGCGTGCATCGAAGGGCTTTGTATACCGAGGCCATGATAAAACCAGTCCTGTTGCACCAGCAGTCCCAGCACTGCCAGACTGATGAAGGTCATAAAAGCCATGGCCAGAATCTGTTTCTGGACATGTTTACGTTTAAAATGCCCCAGTTCATGAGCGAGCACAGCCTCGATCTCGTCCGCCTGCAGGGATTTCAACAAGGTGTCAAAGAACACGATGCGTTTGTTGTCGCCGAGACCGGTGAAATAGGCATTGCCATGGCTGGAGCGGCGGGAGCCATCCATGACAAAGATACCCTTGCTGGTAAAGCCACAGCGACCTAACAGTTTTTCAATGCGTTCACGCAAGACGGCATCTTCCAACGGTGCAAACTTATTAAATAATGGCGCGATCCAGGTGGGATAGATAAACAGCATCAACAGACTGAAGCTTATCCATACCGCCCATACGTAAATCCACCAGAAGTTTCCGGCCGATTGCATCAACCAGAGTACCACCCACAATAACGGTATACCGATGGCAAGTGTTAACAACATGCCTTTGATCAGATCGGTTACGAACAACAGTGGTTTGGTGCGATTGAAGCCGTAGCGTACTTCGATGACAAAGGTGCGATATAGCGAAAAGGGCAGGTCAAGCAGGCTGCCGATAAGCATCATGCTGATAACAAATGCCACCCCATGCCATAAGGTATTGCTGATCCAATCTGCCCAAAGGGTATCCAGCCAATTCAGTCCACCACCCAGGGTCCAGAGCAACAATATCGCGCTGCTGTAGAATAATTCGATCTGGCTCAAGCGAACCTTGTCCGTAGTATAGTCAGCCGCTTTCTGATGTGCGGCCAGGGTTATTTTGTCCGCGAATTCTGAAGGGACTGCTGCCCGGTAGCGGGCAATGTGCCGCAGTTGGCGCTGGTTTAACCACCACTGCAGGACAATGGCGCCAGACAGGGCAATGACAAAGACGTAACTGAACCACACGATAGAACTCCTCCTGATATATCCTTTCCACAACTGACGATACAATATCGCAGAATTGCAAGTAGTTGCAGGGTAGTCTTTGTTAGAATGGCAGACAAGCAAAGGTTCCTACTAATTATACAACCCATACGGGATATACCATGCCACAAGACAGTAACAATTTAATCTGGATCGATCTGGAGATGACCGGGCTCGATACGCAAAATGACATGATTATCGAAATCGCCACGATCGTGACCGACAGTCAGCTAAACATACTGGCCGAAGGCCCAGTTTTGGCTGTACATCAAAGCGATACCACCCTGGCCGCCATGGATGAATGGAATACGCGGCAACATGGCCAGTCCGGTCTGGTTGAGAGGGTCAAGGCCAGTGTGATTGATGAGGCGGAAGCTGAGCGCCAGACTATCGCCTTTTTACAGGATTACGTTCCCGCGCGTACTTCACCCATGTGTGGGAACAGTATCTGTCAGGATCGCCGGTTTCTGGCGCGCTGCATGCCGCAACTGGAAGCCTATTTCCATTATCGTAATCTGGACGTGAGCACCCTCAAGGAACTGGTCAAACGCTGGCTACCCAAGATTGCCTCAGGGGTAGAGAAAAAGGGCGCGCACCTGGCACTGGACGACATCCGTGAATCCATCACTGAACTACGTTATTACCGTGAGAATTTGTTGATTGCCGAGGCCCAGGTGCCGACGAATTGAGTCATTCGCCAGGCGATAATCAGCCAGAAACCCGGCAATCGTTCCTCTGCTAGTAGTCAAGGCTCTGGCGCTTCGGCTTCCCCGCCAGGCTAACTCATTGAAACAAAATATCTAATTCCGTGGCATATGTTTTGCTATTTGATTCATATTTGAGGGATTAAAGCCTGTCACACAGGCTGGGCCAGTTTTCGTCAACGCGGGCCTGCCAGCAAGCAGGCGCAAAGGCGCTGCAATAACACCGCCTGAAAGACATGTGAGCCGGGACAACCCACACTAAAAAGCGGCCATGATGGAGCCGATTTATATAATGAGAAACCTCGTGCACTAGGACCCGAAATGGCAAGTTCTGATTTGTTATCCCCAGACGAAATTGATGCGCTATTACATGGCGTTGACAGTGGTGATGTCAAAACCGATAACGTAGTCGATGGTGTCGTGCGCCCGTACGATTTTACCCGCCAGGCATGTATCGACCGCGGACGGATGCCGACGCTGGATATGATAAACGAACGCTTTGCCCGCAGCTTTCGTATTAGCTTGTGCAATATGCTGCGACATAATGTGGATATCGCTGTTGGTGGCGTGCAGATGTTGAAGTACTCCGATTACTTCCACAGCCTGCTTGTGTCGACCTGTTTCAACCTGGTAAAGATCAATCCCCTGCGCGGCAAGGCACTGTGTGTCTTCGATCCCCAGCTGGTGTTCCTCAGCGTCGACAATTATTTTGGCGGCAGTGGTCACCATGCCAGAATCGTGGGTCGTGAGTTTTCGCCGACCGAGGCCAGGGTTATTGATTTTATGTTGAAACATGCATTCCAGGCCCTTGAAGATGCCTGGAAACCGGTTTTGCCGGTGGCGCTTGAATCTCTGGGCGAAGAAGACAATCCGCAGTTTAACAACTATGTCGGTACTGATGAGGTCGTGGTGGTATGCAGTTTCCACATCGAGTTGAAGGGTGGTGGTGGCACATTTTATGTTGTCATGCCCTATACCATGCTGGAACCCATTCGTGGATTGCTGAATGATACTACACATGCCGATCGTTCAGAATCTGCCGATCACTGGACTGCAGTCTTGCGAGAAGAAGTCAAGGCTGCAGAAGTGATGCTCTCATGTACCTTGCCTCTGACTGATCTGACACTGGGTGATATTCTGAAACTGAAAGAAGGCGATATCATTCCAATTAGCCAACCGGACAAGATAAACGTTATTGCCGAGCATGTTCCGCTGTTTCGCGGTAGTTATGGCGAATATAAAGGTAAAAAAGCAATCCAAATTCAAGAAATAATAAAAAGGCCGACAATAAGCAGTGTGGAATACAAACAGTTGCCAGCGGGAGCAGAAACATGAATAGGTCAAATACAGATAAGGCCGACGCAATCAACAAGCGGCCTTCTGTATCAGTTGCATCAGAATCCGTTACTG
>JBECKZ010000032.1:0-8695 GCA_040235555.1 Thiohalomonadales bacterium
CGATAATGCGGGTCGGTCCAGCAGCGTGGCAGATCTTCACCAGATAGAAACATCAGGTCCGTTTTTTTGAAGTGTTCCGGATCTTGCTGCTCTTCTCCTTCCTGATAGCAGCCCAGGACTTCATCACGGTTCAGGTTCATCAGGTCGAGCAGGTCCAGGACCTCCACCATATGCCCATTACTTCTGGATTTCAGTAACATGGTAATTTCCTACATTTGGTAGTTGAATTGAACTAACGTTCGCTATGAGAAAAGTATAGTCCCAAATGCCCTGCATTCGATCTGACTGTGGCGAAACATCTGGACCGATTTATGTCATCCGGCCGTTAGACCAGAGTGGTACGATTGTGGGCTTGGGCCAAATCCATGGCCGGTCCCTTGGGCACGATGCGGGCCGGATTAAGTTCGGTAAGGCTGTAATAGTAATGTTGCCTGATGTGATCAAAATTTACTATCTCGGCAATATTTGGCCATTGGTATAACTCCAGCATATAGTTAAACAAATGTGGGTAATCCACGATACGACGCAGATTGCATTTGAATAGCCCATAATATACGGCATCGAACCGAATCAAGGTCGGAAACAGGCGCCAGTCCGCCTCGGTTATTTGACTGCCCACCAGATAACGTTGTTTTGACAGGCGTTCATCCAGTTCGTCCAGCGCGGCAAACAACTGGTCAAAGTTGTATTCGTATGCAGTTTGTGTTGTTGCAAACCCGACCTTGTATACCCGGTTATTGATGTCGTTGTAGACACGGGTATTTATTGCGTCGATGTCACTGCGTAATGGTTCCGGATACAAATCAATACTGGTATTACCCCAGGCATCAAACGCACTGTTCAACATGCGAATTATTTCCGAGGATTCATTGTTGACGATGGTCTGCCGCTGCTTGTCCCATAACACCGGTACGGTCACGATACCGGAGTAGGCCGGGTTGGCGCAGGTATAAAGCTGATGCAAATATTCGACACCATACAGATCATCACCTGTAGCGTCAGGATAGGCATGAAAGTCCCAGCCTTTGCTACCCATGTGCGGATGCACAACTGAGACCGAGATGATATTCTCCAATTGCTTTAACTTGTGAACAATCAGTGTGCGATGAGCCCAGGGACAGGCCAGTGAGACATATAAATGGTATCGTCCGGGCTCGGCCTTGAAGCCTGCGATACCACTGGGACCAGCTGCACCATCCACGGTAACCCAGTTGCGAAACTGGGAATCCTTGCGGACAAACTCACCATTCTCTATTTCGGCATCCAGCCAATCGGCCAGGAGTTTTCCGTTCTGCATCAAACTCATCGCATCAAACCAATTCTATATATAAAGTATGATAATCAAGGCCGTGGTGAACCTGTTAACTGTGCCAGACATGCTTAGACGTCGAGCTTGAAGCCCAGTTCTACATCACACGCAGCCTGTCCACCACGGATTCCCCAGTTTTCCTTTGGTATTTCACGCAGCAGGATTTTGACGTTCAGTTTCGGGATTCCCAGAGGTTCCAGCCTGTCAACGATGGCCCTGTACAAATTACGTTTAGCCTCCAGCGAACGACCTTCGAATGCATCAATGCTGATGTGCGTATAGCGATCAGGTTTTTCCCGATCCGGTGGGTACATAAAGCGGTGGGATTCGTGGGCTATCAGTCTCACGTTTTTGTCATGCGGCAAAATCTTGAAGGCTTCGACCAGAGCGGAATGGACGGCCTCCATGATGGCTACTTCCTGGGCAGCATTGTATTTGCGCCTGACTTCGATAATGACACTTGGCATATAATTTCCCTGTGTTTAATGTTGTGCTAAAAATGCGTTTTTAGTATCAACCCAATCCCAAGCTTATTGCAAGCTGGAGCGGTGATTCTGGATGTATTCATTTCAGATGTGATGCAGGATTCGATCTCTGACACTGTGCTGGCAGAGGCAAGTGCAGATATTCAGGATCTTGTCTTGTCCGGCTTGGGTAAGCGAATGATCCGGTCGGTGGCAACGCGAAAACTGGCTTCGATTACAAAGGATACGCCTATCATTGCGATCGGAATCCAGAGCAGTTTGAGTGAATGTCCTGAATTCAGCCAGAGCAGGCTAATTAATGCTCCCAGGCACAAGCCCATACCTATTAGCGACAACCAGCGCAGGCTTTGAGTGGACTTTGCCAGTTTGGCATTAGCAGCATTGACAGCCGCGAAGATCAATAAAAAGCCAACGCTACCCATGGTGGAAATACTGGAGAGGTCTGCGAAGTTGGCCATGAGCAAGGATGCAATCGCAGTAATAAATAGTCCTTCAATCGGTTCATTCCAGATCTTTCTTTCCAGTTCCCGTGGAAGTTCACCGTCTTTGGCAATGGAGTAACTCAGGCGAGCCGTGCCATACAGGGTGGCATTAATTGCCGAGGCAGTGGATAGCATGGCGGCAATGGCAATCAATTGAAATCCGGCCTGTCCTAAAAAGGGTTTAGCCGCTTCTGCCAGCGCATAATCTTTTGCCGCGATGATCTTGCTGGTTGGCAGGGTTCCGATGGTGACGATGGCAATCAGGACATACAGCACGATTACAAAACCGACTGCTGTATAAAATGCACGCGGCAGGGTTTTGGCGGGGGAGCGCACATCCTGGGCGCTATTCGCGATTAATTCGAAACCTTCATAGGCAAGGAAGATTAACATGCCACCGGCAATCACATGCAACGATCCCGGCCAAGTTGAGGGTGTCAAACGCGCACTATCAATGCCAGTGATACCAACCACAATAAACAGGACCAGGATAATCAGCTTGATGAGCACGATCCAGTCTTCCGCATCGCCAATGAATCTGGCGCTCAGCAGGTTGAGGCCGGTGATGATTATCAGGCTTGCGCTAATCAGGACATGTTTCAGGACGCCATGGTATTCCGCCGGAAACAGCGAAGCGCCGTAACTGCCAAAGGCGTAGGCGTACAGCGACAACATAACGATGTAACTCAACCACAACAGAATATTGGCGGTACCGGTAAGCAGGCCAGGACCAAAGGCCCGATCCAGAAATGCCACGGTCCCGCCTTGGCTGGGGTAAGTAATGGACAGGCGGGTATAGGAATAAGCAGTGACCAGGGCAACGATACCGGCCAGAAAAAACGCAACGGGTGCGCCACCACCGGTCATCTTGATGGACAGTCCCAGTACCGCAAAAATGCCGCCGCCCACCATTCCGCCAATGCCAATGGCAGTGACTTCCCAGTATCCGATTTTTCCAGTTGCTGATTCAGCCATGTCGGTGTCGGCGGCAATTCAGATTACGTGCGTCAAGATAGCGAACGTCCCAGGCGTTTCTCGACCTGGTGGCGTTCCCAATCAGGCCCCAGAAATGTTAGGGGTCGAAAAACACGAAAAGCATGGAATACCAGACCGATACCCCAGCCACCCATCACCCAGAATGCCCACAGGTGGTGATGCGGGGTCAAAAGGTTGATCGTCAGTAATCCGATATTTATGGCGATATATTTTATGAGGTGAAGATAGAAGCCGCGTAATTTACGTACATACTGGAATGCTGCGGCTTCCTGTTTTTCGAGTACAGTATCTGCTGTCGTCGTCATGGTTTGCTCCGGGTTTAATGTTGAAAAATCGACTTCGAACACCGCAGCAAGAGATTTGAGGCTTTCCATGCTTGCTGGATACCCCGCCTCAATACGTTGAATCGTGCGAGTACTCAAACCGCTGGCCTGCGCCAGTTGCTGTTGCGACCAGCCGCGTTTTAAACGTAATTTCTGTATCAACATTTTTAGCTACCTCGTGCTACGTGATCCTAATGTGGCACAGATCCCGAGAATCAACCACGACTGCGAGACGACATTAGCGCGACATCCACACGAAACAGGACAATCTTTATCCAACGTTTTGTACCGGAGACACTCACTATATGATGCCAATGTCACGATCGCAATTTTGAGACAGGGAGGGAATCAGGAATTTATGCCAGACTGATCAGGTGTGGAGGTTGAGCAAGTTAAGGGCAATAAAACGTATCGGCGTACTTGCTACAGGCGCTCCCATCCGGTGCATAAGTCGTACTGCCATAGCTGGACCAGCTATTACCCTCAGTGTCGTACAGGTTATCACCATATTTACTGTACGAGCTGCCATCAGCCCCGTAAGTGGTGGTGCCGTAATGCGACCAGGAGTTACCAAGGTTGTCATAGGTAACGTCGCCATACTGACTATAAATCTTGCCATTGTCGCAGTAATACGAATCTGCATAACGGCTACAGGTCTCGGCATGAACTGAAATCGGGCAAAGTAAGAACACCAGCAAGCTGTAAAGGAGAGTAGGTTTCAATCGTAGCTACCTTGGTATTGACATCGCAATTGTGTAACCAGAAATAACCATGTTATAGCCTGCTGGGAGGAATGGCAATTGTCCGCATCATGCAAATGCGAAGTTATTGCTTGTTGCGTCAGACCGCTCAGTGAACGGGCATATAGGCATAACCTTTATTCTGCAACACGATCAGGTTTTCCAGCACATTATCCTGGATCGAGACATAAGGCTGTACATTATTGTGTGCTATCCCGGCGCGTTTCATGGCAATCGCACAGACTTCTACCTGAGAGCCGTTACGCTGCAAATCTTTCAATGCAGCCTGATCCTTATCCATTTCGATTAATTCCTGTTTGGCAAACCGTGTGCCTGTCAATGTTTTGGTGACAAACATGGATGCCTCGCCATGAATGACGAGAATGAATTCCGGGCGGATACCACGTTTGCGTAAGTTTGCTGCCGTATGTTTAATGAGATCCATACGATCGATAAAGACCTCTTCGTTACCTGTCGTGATATCCCATACCGCCTTGGCTGTCTGGACACCGGAAAAATCGTCCGCCATCGCAGGGTGGGCATGTGTGGCGATGAGTACCAGCAACAGAAGACTGCCATGCAGGGTTAATGGCAAAAATGTATTCATGATGTTCTCCTCAGCTGAGGTGGCAGGGGTTATTGATAATAAAAATATAAAGCGTGATACGTGGCAGAATGAAAATCATTTACATATCGATTTCTAACAGCGCTCAGATGAATGTGATTACTTTCGCAATTATAGACATCGAAACATGTCCAGGCTTTTAAACTGCCTATTAAGGCCATATAAGTAATCAACGATAGACTTATATTTCGGCCGGTGTTCACATCAGTTCTCCCGTCAATTGTAATAACTCAGTGTCGTAGTAGGTGATTTCATGAGTATGGAAATGAATTGGCTCGTAACTGGAGCAAGGGCTGGTCTCTTGCTTATGTCAGTAATGTTGCTCAGTGCCTGTGGCGGGGGAGGGACGGAGACTAACGCAACGACGGAGGAAAGCGCGCCAGAAGAAACAACGGCGCAGCTGCCGATCGTGACAAGTGACGCAAGCTTCCGTTCGACGCATTTCTCTGGCTCTGCTAACTGTGCCAGCTGCCACAATAATTTAACCGATGCCAATAATAACGATGTGTCGATCGAATCTGACTGGTCAACATCAATGATGGCGAATTCCACACGGGATCCCTTCTGGCGGGCCAAAGTTGCCAGTGAAATACGTCGGAATCCGGCGTTGAAATCGGTCCTCGACGACAAATGTTCCCGTTGCCACGCACCGATGGCTAACGTAGAAGCGAAATATGAAGGTTCGACAGTCGAGATATTTGGTAATGGTTTTCTCAATCCACAAAACCCGTATTACAACCACGCGATGGATGGCGGCAGTTGTACCGCTTGTCATCAAATTGAAGATAATGGCAAGCTCGGAACCCTGGAAGGCTTTTCCGGTAAATACAGCATCGTAGACCTGGGCGCCTCCGAGCGTACCGCCTTTGGTCAATATGATGATCCGAAGACCAATCCAATGCTCACCGATACTGGCTTCCTAGCGACCTATGCTTCGCACATCTCCAGTTCGGCAATGTGCGCAACCTGTCATAATCTGAAGACCCCGTTTGTCGATAGCGCGGGCAACGTGGCGAGCACAACAGAGGAAAGCGAATTTCCGGAACAGATGGTGTATACGGAGTGGGAAAACAGTGTATTTGCCGCCGGCACTACCGCGAAAAGTTGTCAGGCATGCCACATGCCGAAAACCGATGGCGTGATAATTTCAACGCGCCCGAATACATTAATAGCACGTGATAATTTTTCCCGGCACACCCTGGTGGGGGCCAATACCACCATGCTCGATATCCTGGCACAGAACAAAGATGCCCTGGGAATCTCGGCCAGTGGTTTTGATAATGCAATCATTCGTACGCGTGATTTGCTCGCATCATCCGCTGATATCGAGGTGCTTAGTCAGGAACTGACAGATGATGTCCTGACGGTTAAATTGCGTATTAACAATCGTTCCGGACACAAACTGCCGACCAGTTTCCCATCGCGTCGCGTGTATATCCACTTTGTGGTGCGTGATGGTGCAGGCAAGATTCTTTTCGAATCCGGCAAGACCAATCCGGATGGCAGTATTGTTGGTGCTGACGCCGATTCCGATCCGCTTCGCTATGAACCGCATTATGATGAAATCACCCAGCCCGATCAGGTACAGATTTATGAGCCGATCATGCAGGATACGGATCATCATGTAACTTACACCTTGTTGCGTGCGGCATCGTTTGTGAAGGATAACCGCATCCCGCCAGCTGGTTTTGATAAAGGTACGGTTAGTGATGATATCGCGGTCGTTGGCAAGGCCAGGGACGATGCGAATTTCAATTCAGGTAGCGACATTATTACATATAAAATTCACCTGGATACCGATGATAACGTCAGTTACACCGCTGAGCTACAGTACCAGGCCATGGCGTACGGATTCATGAAGGATCTGTTCAGCGACAACGAGCATCCGGAAGTCGCCATGTTCGAGGCATTATTTAACGAGGCGCGGATCCGGACCGAAACAATTGCGACGATTAGCCAGACACTACCATGATTTTGGCGCAAATAAGTTCGATGAATTGTGCGGATACTGTATAACAAGCAGGATGTTAATCCGACGGGCTGACAGCTTTGGTCAGTAGCAGGATCCTGCCACTATAAGGGTGGCAGGCATGGGGGATGACCTGGCGTTGTTCCACGATTTCATAACCGAGACGTAGGTATAGCCTGAGTGCTCCCGCGTTTTGTTCAAATACTTCAACACTAAGCGTGGTACAGCCCGCTTCACTTGCCAGGTTATCGGCAATGCTCATCAGCATGGTACCAAGTCCCTGGTTGCGATAAGTGGGGAAGGCGGCAAGCATGTTGATGTAAAAGCTGCCGGGTGCGCATAGTTCCAGTTCAATCAATGGGCGGATAAAGTCAGGATACTCTTCCAGGCTTTCCGCCTGCTCTGCTTCTGGTAATCTGTAGGCCAGGAGCATACCGGCAACCTCATCGCTGTTTACGATGACGTGTACATTATGATAGGAGAAGTTTTCGGTTTCGGAAGTCAGGTTATGGGCGCCAACGTCCAGGATGTCTTGCCCCGCGGTTTTTGATTGTTCCCAGAAGTATGCAGGTATTCCTTCGCCTGCAATTAATGCCAGTTCGGCAATGGCACGGCAGTCTTGTACTGTTGCTTTTCGGATATGCATATTCATGTATTTCAGGCCTTGTTCAGAACAACATAAGAGTGCTGGAGGTCGAATTCAGTCTTGAATAATGCTGACAAGATAGCAAATGTATTGGGTATTGGTCTAATCCACTATGAGTGCCTCGCTACTGGCCACCTCCCGGTGTGCGCGTTCCTGTTGGCGCTGTATCCAGGGCTGGATTCTGGACTCTTCAACCTGCAAAAACCGTAACACCGCTGCCGCCAGATCGATTCCCGTTGGATAGCTACGGTTAATAATCGGATGTAATCCGATCTTCTCGAATCGTATCTTATTTTCATCTGATTCGACTGCAATGAAACGGGTAAGTTTGGGATAGCGATCCTGCATGATTGGTTTGATTGCCTCTGCCACTTCGAAGCCGACATGTGAAATAACGATTGCCTTGCGATCTGCATAAGCAAGTGTTTCCATCAGACGAACATCGCTGAGATCACCAAATGCTACAGGATAACCATCAGCACTGGCGGCCAGGAAGCGGTCATGATTAGCCTCGATTGCATCATAAGGCACACCATTAGCCTCCAGCGCATCTGCGACAGTACGCCCGACCTCGTCCATGCCGAAGATAATCACAGGTGCCAGGGTAATGCGTGGTGTGGTTTCACTACTTGGTACGCTTATGCTGGTGCGTTGTCTGAGTAGACGTGCCAGATTATTACCAAATGCGGCCAGACCGGGGGTACAGGCGAGGCTTGCCGCAACACCTGTGATCACAACACCCACCGTTGTTTCACCCAGGGCCATACGTATGGTCGGCATGGCGACGATGACAAATACAAACTCACTGCCCTGGGCCAGCAAAAATCCAAGTTGCACTGAACCTGGTGTCGACCAACCGAAGACTCGCGCTGCGACAGCAACCAGCAAGGCCTTGACGACAACCAGCACGATGAGAAAAATCAGAATTTCTGCCCAGTGTTCCAGGAGGATACGCCAGTCAAGTGACATGCCTACGGTAATAAAAAAGAAACCAAGTAGCAGATTGCGAAACGGTTTTGCTTCGGTCTGAATAAGGTGACGGTAAGGCGTTTCGGAGATAATCATCCCACCCAGAAAGGCGCCGAGTGTCAGGGATAGTCCGGAACGGCCGGTGGCAGCA
>JBECKZ010000188.1:0-12755 GCA_040235555.1 Thiohalomonadales bacterium
GCGTGCGATCATCCCGTTCACTCATCATTTGTACCATGCGCCGGTAGCCATTGGGATTGAGAGCCGGAAACAGACCTTCGATCACCAGTACCAAGCCCAACGCTAACCAGAAAATTTTTGCCATCTACCATCCAAAAAAAACCGGGCAATCTGCACATCCAAAAGAGGAGGCGTGACGCCCGGCCGTGGTGTGTATTCCAGGTTCAGAATTGTATCATTTTTTGCCTGGTTTCATGGCATTGAAGTACTTGAAAAACTCCGAGTCAGGCTGCAGCACCAGGACCTGGTCGTTGGTGTCCAGGGAATCACGATAGGCCTGCAGGGAACGATAGAATGAGAAGAACTCCGGATCCTTGTTATAGGCCTCGGCATAGACGCGTGCCGCCTCGGCATCACCTGTACCCCGGATTTTCTGTGCATCTTCATAGGCCTTCGCCAGCAGAATCTGGCTACTCTTGTTGGCCTCGGCCTTGATCTGGGTTGCCTTACCCACGCCCTCGGCCCGGAATTTGGCCGCCTCTTTCTTGCGTTCCGTGATCATTTGGTTAAAGACCTGTTCCCGGATCTGGTCAGGTAACTCGATACGTTTTACACGCACGTCCACAATCTTGATACCGAAAGGTCTGATTTTCTCGTCTGCTTCCTTGGTGATCTCAGCCATGACATCGGCGCGCTCGCCAGAGATCAGCTCCCACATGGAACGCTGACCAAAGGCATCGAGCAGACCTTTATTGATAATCGAGTCGAAAGTGCGTTGTGCGTTATACACTGACCCCTGCATTTTCCGGTAGAAGGTCTCGACATTCGAAATCCGCCACTTAACGTAGTAATCGACATCCAGCGGCTGCTTGTCCTTGGTCAGGTAACGCTGTTTGGGCGCATCGTAGCTGAGCAGGCGCTTGTCATACTTATAGACCACGTTATAAAACGGGATCATCCAATGCAAACCCGGTTTGAAATCACTCTTTTCAAATTTTCCCAGGGCCATACGAATGGCGAATTGTTTCTCGCTCACAGTGAAGGCCGAGGAATACACTGCGCCGATAAGCAGGGCGATAAGAATAATGATCGTTAAGCTTCGGTTAGACATTAGTTACTCCCCCTGCTACGTGACCGTGGGCCGTCGCTGGATATATCCGGAAGCTGGTGGCTGGTTGTACCGTGAGACTGTTGCACATCAGACGAATCGACATCACTCTGCCGTGGTTGTTTCGATACCAGTTGATCCAGTGGGAGATATATCAGGTTATTTCCCTTTTTGATATCGACCAGCACTTTCTTGCTGCGGCCAATGACCTCCTGCATCGTTTCCAGATACAGACGTTCACGTGTGACTGCAGGTGCCTTTTCATACTGAGACAATAATTTCTTGAATCGATCAGCATCACCGGTCGCGCGTGCAATCAGGGTTTGTTTGTACTGCTCTGCCTGCACCCGAATGCGATCGGCATTACCCTCGGCTTTGGGGATAATGGTATTGGCATAGGCCTCGGCCTTGTTAATCTCGTTTGTCTTTTCCTGCTGTGCCGCTTGCACATCGTTATACGACGGAATGACCTGACGCGGTGGCTGGGTCTTTTGCATGTTGAAGTTGGTCACCACCAAACCGGTCTTGTAACGATTCAAAATCTCCTGAATCCGATCTTGCGTGACTTGCGCAAACTTTGAACGGCCCTCAGTCTGGATATAATCCATATCGTTGTTACCGACATTCTCCCGCACCGCAGTCTGCACCGCCTGTTCCAGACTGACCACCGGGTCCTTGGTATTGAGAACATAGTCTTTGGCATCTTTTACCTGATACTGAACCACATATTCGATATCGACAATATTTCTGTCCTTGGTCAGCATCAAGGCCTCATTCGTACCCTGACCAACCGTAAAAGATTGGATGGACTGCACATCGACAATGGTGACGGTTTCGATGGGATAGGGGAAACGCAGATTAAAGCCAGGCTGGATAGTGGTAACATATTTGCCAAAACGTAAAACCACGCCATTTTGACGTTCGTTCAGAATATAGACAGAACTGTAAAGCGCCCAAATCACCAGCAAGGTAATCAGCACGCCAAGAACACCGCCAAAACCGCCTGAGCCGCCACGACCTCCAACGCCGCCACTACCACCACCGCGACCACCGAACAAACCACGGAATTTCTTTTGCAGATTTTTGACGATTTCATCCAGATCGGGCGGTCCCTGCTCTCCGCGATGTTTGCCCCATGGATCTTTATCTTTATCCCCGGAGTTTCCGGGTTCATTCCAGGCCATGCCTTACTCCTGATGACGCGATGTGAAAGGGAATTCTAGGGAGCCTTGCTGCTAACCGCAAGGCGATCCTCAGTTGAATCGTGGCTGATGTAGTGTTCGAGATGAAAATGTTTGCTGAGCGATGCCCAGGCAGGTGCCGGCATGGCGACAGTCATCAACCAGCGGCCCTGACTATCCGTATCTTCCAGCACCACACTGCCCATGGCATGTAATCTGGCATGCAATTTTCCCTCAGCAGGTGGTAACACCAGATGCTCGTGAACAGTTGCCCGCTGCAATATTTCACTAACCGCCTGGCGTAATAGTTCCATGCCTTCGCCGTTCTTGGCTGAGAGCCAAACACGAACGGGCTTGCCATCACTATCACGATCAATGTGAGCAGGGATGTCTGCCAGTAAGTCGATTTTGTTGAACACCAGGAGTTGCGGCCGGGTCTCCGCCTCAATTTCGGCCAGCACCGTATTTACCTGTTTAATATTGTCTTCACGCTGCAAACTTGCCGCATCGACTACATGTAACAATAAATCGGCATCCCGGGTTTCCTGTAAGGTCGAACGGAACGCTGCAACCAGGTCATGGGGAAGTTGTCGGATGAAACCGACCGTATCCGCCAGTACCATCGCCTGCCCTTCTTCCAGTTCAACCCGGCGCAAAGTGGGATCCAGAGTGGCAAAGAGCTGATTTGCCGCGTAGACCTCTGATTCAGTAACAGCATTAAACAAAGTGGATTTACCCGCATTGGTATATCCCACCAGGGAAACTGTCGGCAAGGATGCACGTTTACGCGCACGTCGACCCTGTTCGCGCTGTTTATTGACCTTCTCCAGCTTGCGATTAAGCAGCTTGATGCGTTCACCCAATAAGCGGCGGTCCGTTTCCAACTGGGTTTCACCCGGGCCACGCAGACCGATACCACCCTTTTGCCGCTCAAGGTGGGTCCAGCCACGCACCAGCCGCGTCGACAGGTGTTTCAGCTGAGCCAATTCAACCTGTAATTTACCTTCGTGAGTTCGCGCTCGCTGGGCGAAAATATCCAGGATCAAGCCGGTACGGTCCAGTACCCGGCATTTCAATTCGCGTTCCAGATTACGTTCCTGCACAGGACTCAAAGTGTGATTGAACAGGACCACTTCCGCGGAAGTTACATCGACCTGTTGCTGAATTTCAGCGACTTTGCCGGTACCGGCAAAATATTTGGCATCCGGGACACGGCGTGTCCCGGTAACAGTGGCAACCGGTTCGGCACCTGCTGCATAGGCAAGTTCGGTGAATTCCTCGAGCGCCTGTTGCTCATCCACCTGCCCCATATCCAGGTGAACGAGCACAGCCCGCTCACCACCACGCGGGCGTTCAAACAAGGATGCGCCTCCTGCTGGTCGAACCAGTTATCGAAATATTAGCCGTTGCCGCTGGAATGTGCTTCATCAGCCATGGGAAGTTTAATGTTGCGTGCCGGCACGATAGTCGAGATTGCATGTTTATAAACCATCTGACTGACACTGTTGCGCAATAACACAACGAATTGATCAAAAGACTCAACCTGACCTTGTAACTTGATGCCATTGACGAGATAGATTGAGACAGGAATCCGTTCCTTACGTAAAGCATTTAAAAAAGGATCTTGTAAAGCTTGCCCTTTGCTCATGGTTATTCTCCGTTTTATTTATATTAATTTTGTAGTTCTTGTTGCGGCAACTGCCTGGCAACAACATAAACATCCATACTAGAAAACAAGAAAAAAGTATTTAACCCGACAAAATCAGTCTAGCACAGTGACATGCATCAATTAATGTGAATTTTTGCAAGGATTTTCAATACCTCTTCCGCTAAGTCTTTGTTTAAGCAGTCAATATTCTTTACATTCGGCATGGAACGCAACCAGGTCAACTGCCGTTTGGCCAGCTGCCGGGTCGCGACAATGCCTTTATTCAGCATTGTCGGATAATCCAGTTCACCACTCAGGTGCTGCCATACCTGACGATAACCCACGGCCCGGATAGCCGGCTTGTCGATATTGAGATCATCGCGCATATACAACTGATAGACTTCATCGACCAGGCCTTGTTTGAGCATCTGTTCAAACCGTCGTGCAATCCGGTCGTGCAATACCGAACGATCGGATGGCATCAATCCCAGTAATATCGGTTGATAGGGTAATGCCGGCGGCGTCTTCTGTATCCATTCTGATAAGGGGACACCGGTCAGTCGGTATACCTCCAGGGCTCGGGTTATCCGTTGCGGATCATTGGGGTGGATACGTTCTGCAGCCTGCGGATCCACAACGGCTAGTTGTTTGTGCATTTCCTGCCAGCCCAATGCCTCAGCCTCTGCCACCAGACAGTTACGCACCGTCTCATCTGCAGACGGCAAGTCAGCCAGGCCCTGCAAGAGACTGCGAAAATACATCATGGTTCCCCCCACTAATAGCGGGATTTTTCCAGACCGGGTAATATCCTCGATTTCCCTTATGGCATCAGTACAAAAGCGGGCGGCGGAATAGGATTCTGCCGGGTCGAGGAAGTCGATCAGGCGATGGGGAGCTCGATGCAAGGTCTCGTTGTCAGGTTTGGCAGTCCCGATATCCATACCTATAAATACCATCGCCGAATCCACACTGATGATTTCCAGTGGCAGTTGTTCCACCAGTTTGACGGCCAGGTCAGTCTTGCCGGAAGCGGTTGGACCCATCAGGCAAACAATGGGGAGAGCTTGATCACTCATGTGCTGTCGGTGGTGTCTGTAACCAGGCAAGCATATCGGCCTGGGTCAGCTCACGCCAGCATGCAGCCAAAGCATCGCGATGGGCAGTAAGTTGAAACAGAAATTGTCTAAAGTCGATTGAGCTGATATCCAGTCTTTGCATTAACAGGCAGCGTTCGAGGGTAGCAAACACAGTCTCACGAGACAGATTTGATTCGAGCATACAAAGCAGTAATTGCGGACTATCGAAGCCCTGCAACCAGACAGGGATTCCACGTAACAACACTTGCGCTGGACTCATCGCGGTCAGTTCAAAACCAAGCTCTGCGAGCAATGCCTGTTGTTGCTCATAGCTAGTGCGTTGTGAGGCATTCAATTGCAGACGCTGCGGGATCAACAAGGGTCGAGTTTTGATCTTAGTCGCAGCATACGCCTGCTGCCAATGACGGCAATGCAAACTGGCCTGCGCACTCTGCACATCGATGAGATACAGGCCTACTGCCGATTGAGTCAGGGCAAAGCGATCCAATAGCAAGGTCTGAAGACTACCAAAGTATGATTCACTCCGAATGACGTTTGTTGTCTCAGATATCGGTTCATACACAGACTGCGCAGACGTTACGGCATACTCCGCTTGTGCTTCGTGAACAACATTATGGGCCGTGACACTTGGCAGTGTCGGTGCCCGCTGCAAACTCTCGCGCAGACAGCGAACGAGAAAATCATGAATTTTCCGCGCCTCACGAAACCGCACTTCATGCTTGGTCGGGTGGACATTGATGTCCACGGCGGCAGGATCGACCTCTAGATGCAGGACAAACGCTGCATGTCGGCCTGGTGCCAGGAAAGACTGATAGGCATGGCGCATGGCATGATTAATCACGCGGTCACGTATAATCCGGCCATTGATATAAAAATATTGCAAGTCACTTTGCTGGCGTGAGAATTCCGGATTACTGATCCAGCCCCACAGGCGCATATCACCACGGGGAAAATCGATGACTCGACTATTGCGCACAAATGCCTCGCCACACAGTTGTCCCACTCGGCGTGAACGTCCGATATCATCCTGCACTGCCGGCATGCGATGCACCTGGCGATTATTGTGTTTGAGATAAAAGGCGACGTCGAAGCGTGCCAACGCCATGCGCCGGACTATCTCATCACAATGGCGAAATTCGGTTCGCTCAGCGCGCAGAAATTTACGCCGCGCCGGGGTATTAAAAAACAATTTCCGGATCCAAGCGCTGGTGCCGACCGCATGGTTCACCGGCACTAAAACCTGCCCCTGATCGTGGCGTAAGGCAAACGCATCGCTCTCGCCTGAGACACGGGAAGTTATCTCCCACTGGCTGACCGAGCAAATGCTGGCCAACGCTTCACCGCGAAAGCCCAGACTCTGTAATTGCAACAAGTCATCCAATTGTTGAATCTTGCTGGTCGCATGGCGACTGATTGCCAGCGGCAATTCATTGGCGTGAATACCGTGACCATTATCCGTCACCCGTATGGATTCCATGCCAGCGCGCAGCAATTCGATATCCACGCGGCTACTGCCGGCATCGAGTGCATTTTCGATTAACTCCTTGAGCACTGAGGACGGTCGCTCAATCACCTCGCCCGCCGCGATTTGATCGGCAAGTTGCGCAGGAAGAATACGGATGGGTGAAAGTGATGGCACAGATGACATGGCGGCTAGTTTAGTACATTCGTCACCGCCGGGGCGAACAGGCTTATGCGTGGCATAGGCCATGGGGCAAGACGTTACACTCAGGAATTGCTGGACTGCATCGGGATAACCAGAATATCGCCGACCTGCAACATATCGCCTTTAATCTGATTCACCTTACGCAAAGAAGCCACTGGTACCTGATACTGATCCGCCAGGGTACTCAGCGTATCACCCTTGACTACACGATGACGACGGTCCTTCATTGCCAGGATGGTGCCTGGAGGCGGGTTATTGCGGAAATACGTCTTTAAACCGTTGAAAATAGCCTGTGCCAGTTTTGCCTGTACCTGCGGATTACGCAGTTTACGTTCCTCTTTCGGATTGGAGATGAACGCCGTCTCGATTAGCACCGAGGGAATGTCCGGTGACTTCAAGACCCGGAATCCGGCCTGCTCGACCCGAGCCCGATGCAGGTGCGTCACCCGGCGCAGGCCGTTGAGCATGTCATGGGCAAGATCATGGCTGTCATCCATGGTGGAGTTTTTGACCATATCCACCAATACCTTTTTTAACAGGTCATCTTTGTCATCCAGGCTAACGCCACCAATGAGGTCAGAGTTGTTTTCAGATTCGGCCAGGAAGCGAGCCACCTCGGAACTGGCGCCGTGCTCAGACAAAACGAAAACAGATGAACCACTGGCGTGACGGTTACGGAATGAATCGGCATGAATAGAGATAAACAGATCCGCCTGTGCCTCACGGGCTTTTTCTACCCGTTTGCCCAGAGATACAAAATAATCACCACTGCGGGTCATCATCGCCTGCATCCCGGGTTGGTGATCGACCATGACCTTGAGTTTGCGGGCTATCCCGAGGACAACATCTTTTTCACGCGTGCCATACTTGCCGATCGCTCCCGGGTCATCACCGCCGTGTCCGGCATCAATGGCAATGAGCACATTGCGAGGGTGATCAGGCTGTTCGCGATCTTCGCGGACAGGACGATGGGCCTTTTCCTGTGCTTCATCGATGAGGTCAACCACCAGGCGATTGCCGTATTCACCCTGCGGTTTGAGCACAAAGCTCTTGGCCTTTACCTCACGTTTGAGGTCCAGGACTACCCGCAGGTCGTCACCGTCGCGACGGGCATAGCGGATTTGCTTGATAAAGGAGGCATCGCTCAAAGCGGGTAAACTAGCTTTGAGATCAGTAGACTTGAGGTCAATGACAATCCGTTCCGGATGTTCCAGCACGAACAGGTTGTGTTCTACCGGTGCGTTGAGGTCGAAAACCAGGCGGGTATTATCCGGTGCCGGCCACATGCGAACGCCAACAACACTGACCGCCTGGGCCAGTGTCCAGCAACTCAGCAAAATGATGCTGCAGCCAATTCGTACCATCCAACCCGGCATTCTTTCACCCCCCGATGAAATCTCTCAATAATTGTGCACTATACGAGAAATATATCAAGGGAAATTTCTATATTTCTTATAGAGATAGGAGATGATCTTAATCTTTTAGTTGAGACATAGCCGAAAAGTGGGCTGCTAAAGCAGTCAACCAGGCTTCGGCACGGACCTGGTGGGCAGTAAGCCGGGCCTGACGTGCGCCATCGGCATGAAACAGGCTGATGGTCAGGTCAGCCGGTGGTAAGTGAGGGCTTGCCCTTTCCGGCCATTCAATCAGACACACCCCACCCTCGCTGAGGAGATCCTCCAGGCCCAGAAACTCGAGTTCGACCGGGTCATTCAGGCGATACAGATCCAGGTGATAGACCTTGCCGGTCGGCAGTTCATACGGCTCAATCAGGGTGTAAGTCGGACTTTTCACTGGTCCACGGTGCCCACAGGCCTGGATAAATCCACGACTGAAGGTGGTCTTGCCCGCACCCAGCTCCCCGCTCAAATAAATTACCGCGGGTGCGAGGTGCTGTTGCGCAAGAAAACGACCGAGATCCTCGGTCTGCTCTGTGTTGGACAGATAGAGCTCTAACGTGGACATGATTTGACTACGGGTTGGCTAAACGGCGGATCCAGCTCATCAGATCGGTCGCGAGCAGACCCCGCTCGCCCGCGGCTTTTGCTGCCGCATCCCCCGCAGCAGCATGCAGGCAGACACCTAAACAGGCGGCCTGCTGTAATTCGATACCTTGTGCCAATAAGCCAGCAATGATGCCGGTCAGGACATCCCCCATGCCGCCGCTGGCCATGCCAGGATTGCCTCCCAGACACAGGGCAATGGGCCCCTCCGGTCCCGCAATCAGGGACCCGGCCCCCTTGAGGATGGCAATACCCCCGTATGTCTGCTGTAAGGATGACACAATGGAAAACCGGTCACGGTGAATCTCCTGGGTCGACTGCCCCAGCATTCGCGAGGCCTCGCCGCAATGAGGCGTCAGTATCCAGTTGGGATTCTGCTGCGGTGCCTGAGACAGGATATTCAAGGCGTCGGCATCCACGACCAGGGGCAGACCCGACTCAATGGCGAGGTTCAGCATGTGCTTGCCCCACTCCCCCTGGCCCAGTCCCGGCCCGATGGCAATCACGTTGGCACGTTCGGCCAGGCGATGAAAGATGGTTTCCTCCTCCAACCCATGCACCATGAGTTCAGGGCGGCCGGCATTGAGCCCGGCGGCATGACTGGCCCGTGTGCCGATGCTGACCAGGCCGGCGCCCATGCGGGCTGCTGCCTCACCGGCCATGCGTGCCGCACCGGTAAAACCCGCCTCACCACCTATCACCAGCACATGCCCGAAGTGTCCCTTGTGCGCATTGCGCAAACGCGGGGCCAGAAGAGATTTGTAATCGTCATAGCGAATCAGTTGTGCCTCCGCCACCTGCCGGGCATACACCGATTCAGGGACACTCAGGCTATTGAAGATAACCTCTCCGCAATAATCCACCGCCTCGCCGGCATACAGACCGCGCTTGATCCCAATGAAACTGATCGTAACTGCCGCCTTGATGGCAATACCCTGCACTTCGCCTGTATCCGCATTGAGTCCGGAAGGAATATCCAGGGCCAGCACCGGTATGCCGGTTTGATTAATTGCCTCAATCGCCTCGCTACGCCCCCCTTCCACCGGTCCTTGCAGGCCAATACCGAGGATGGCATCGACCACAACATCGCACAGAGATAACAAATCACAATCAAAAGGTACCTGATCAATATCCACGCTTTGCAGGCGTTGCGAGGCTGCCAGGGCATCACCCTGCAAATGATTACTGTCCCCCAGCATCAATACCCTGACATCCAGACCGGCTTCAGCCGCGAGACGCGCGACGACAAAACCATCACCACCATTGTTACCGGTACCACAAACGACTGCGATGGTTTTTGCCTGGGGCCAGTGTGACTGTAGCGAGGCAAACGCCGCCGCTCCGGCGCGTTCCATCAGGATCGTGCCGGAAATACCCAGCTGGTTTATTGCATACAGATCCATGGCGCGGACCTGTTCCGCGCGATAGAGCTTGTTCTGGTAATTCGACATAGGTGTTTTTTAATTATCGTTGTGGCTGCAATGCACTGTCTATCCGGTTACTCTCTCAAGATAGTCCTATCCTATACCGAATTCGACGTACACTATATATATAAACAATTCCGTCTTGTGAACCCGCATGCGACCTATCGATTTTTCCGAACTCAGCAACCAGATCAAACAATGGGGACAGGAACTCGGTTTCCAGCAAATCGGTATCAGCGATACCGATTTAACTGAAGCCGAACAGCAACTCTGTTATTGGTTGCGGCAAGGTTATCACGGTGAGATGGACTGGATGCAAAAATATGGTGTCCGCCGTAGTCGGCCTGCTGAACTGGAACCGGGAACCCTGCGCATCATCAGCGCACGCATGGATTACTGGCCCGCACACGCGCACAACGCCGACACCGTGCTGAATACAGCATCCTTAGCGTATATCTCGCGCTATGCGCTTGGGCGTGATTACCACAAAGTCCTGCGTCAGCGCCTGCAACGCCTCGCGGATCGCATACATGTGATGACTGGCGACTTCGGCTATCGTGTGTTCGTTGATAGCGCACCGGTCCTGGAAAAACCCCTGGCACAAAAAGCCGGTCTTGGCTGGATTGGCAAACATACCAACCTGATCGCTCGCGATGCCGGATCCTGGTTTTTCCTGGGTGAGATTTATACCGATTTACCCCTGGTAACGGATACCGATATCAGCGCCAATCATTGTGGTACCTGTCAGGCCTGCATCGATATTTGCCCGACCAACGCCATCCTGGCACCGTATCAACTGGATGCACGCCTGTGTATTTCCTATCTCACCATTGAATTACGCGGCAGTATTCCGGAGGCATTACGTCCGCTCATCGGGAATCGTATTTACGGTTGTGATGACTGCCAGCTGGTTTGTCCCTGGAATCGATTTGCGCAAGCCACGTCCGAAGCGGATTTTTCACCACGACATCGGCTTGATCATTCAAGTCTGATTGAGTTATTCAGCTGGGACGAACAGACATTTCTGGACCGACTGGCCGGTTCGCCGATCCGCCGAATAGGTTATGAATGCTGGTTGCGCAATATTGCTGTGGCACTGGGTAATATGGAAACGGATTCCGCAGTGATTGGCGCATTAGAGAAAAGGCGCGATCATCCCTCTGCGCTGGTACGTGAACATGTCGCCTGGGCCCTGGCCCAGCATGGCCGGTAACCTATGGCGGAAATATGGTATATCTTGCCTGCTAAACATAGCGGCGTGATTTGCCAAAAATTTTAACGAGGCAACCTGTAATCCACATGGAGAATTTAAAGATTTCAGCAGTCATTCTGGCCGGCGGGCGCGGTCAACGCATGGGTACGCAAAACAAAGGTTTAGTACCGCTTGCGCAACAACCTCTGATAGCCCACGTGATTAGTCGCCTGTCGAAGCAAATCTCGCGTATTGTCATCAGTGCCAATGATGACCTCGATGCCTATCGCCAGTTTGGCCTGCCGGTCATACCGGACCAGCTTCAAAATTATCCCGGACCACTGGGCGGGATTTTTTCCGTTATGCAAGGCGAACCCAGCGACTGGCTGATCACGGTACCCTGCGATACACCCTATTTGCCACTGGATTATGTTCAACGCATGTGTGCCCACATGAACGGACATGATGCCTACGTTGCCCATGATGGTATACGCCAGCAATCCGGATTTTGTTTATTATCGCGCAGACTGTTACCGCAACTCGAACAGTGCTTACAGGCAAACCAGTTTGCGGTTTATCGCTTTCTCGAGGCTGTGGCGGCACAAACGGTGGACTTTGCCGATGAGGCTGCAGCCTTTGTGAACATCAATACGCCGGACGATCTGGCCAAGCTCGCCAACGGTAATTGAATGCATAAACGTAAAAAACAATTCTCGCCTCACCACCGATGCAGCGAGCAACAGTCATGACAAAGCCACCTGTACTGGGTTTTGCCGCCTACAGTGGCGTGGGTAAAACCACCCTGCTGAGCCAGCTGATTCCGGTATTACGTCAACAGGGCATTTGCATCGGCATGATTAAACATGCCCACCATGATTTCGATATCGACACCCCCGGCAAGGACAGTTATGAATTGCGCAAGGCCGGTGCGGAGCAGGTATTAATCGCCTCCTCGGCGCGCTGGGCACTAATGACGGAAACACCACAACAACCTGAAGCCAATCTGTTTGAACTAATTGAGCGGTTGGATTCGAACAAACTGGACCTGATCCTGGTTGAAGGTTTCCGCCACGAGACCTTCAGCAAGATCGAACTACATCGCCCACGCTTACACCACCCGCTCTTATGTCTGCATGACAAGAATATTATTGCGGTAGCAACCGATGCAGAACTCGCGCTCAGCACCGGCATTCCCACATTGGATTTGAATGATCCCGCACAGATTGCCACGTTTATCCAGAGCGAGATACTGGATCGTGCCAGCATACCTTCGGCATAATGCCTGCTCATTCATAACACCCGTTACTGTCATGTCAGACACAACTCCCCCGAAATCTGCTGGCTGCGACGAATATGATTCTTCCTTGTTGACCGTCGAGCAGGCGCAGACACGCATCATGGCGCTGGCCGTACCGATAACGGAAACCGAAACGCTCGCCATTCGCGATGCGTTGGGT
>JBECKZ010000268.1:0-11276 GCA_040235555.1 Thiohalomonadales bacterium
TTATTTCCTGTTTAATCAATAGATTACCAATTTCTGCAGATCGGGATTGTTGAGTATTTCAGCATATTCTCCTATTAACTACGCCCCGCCCAAATAACCGTTGTCGAAATTCTTTACAAAACAAATAGTTAATTAAATCTGGTTTTCATAAATATTTTATATAAAACAACGGCTTGGCGGCATGGCATAAATGCTGCTAATCAGAATCGGCATTTTGGGTAGCTATTCGCAATGAGTAGCCCTTGTTTCGGAAGTAAAAAGATCAAAAAGGAAAAAATTGCATGAAATTAAATGATTCATTTGAGTTCCGGTCGGCTGCCAAAAAGATCTCTCTGGGTTTGCTCCCGGTCATGGGTGCATTAGCTCTGAGTACACCGGCCCAGGCGCTGGTGATCAATGCCACCTTCGATCCAAGTTATACCGCAACGCAACAGGCGGTCGTGAATACCGCCATCTCGATGTTCGAATCCATGGTGACCGACAACGTGACGGTTAACATCAATTTTGGATTGGACAGTGGTCTCGGTAGCAGTAATCAATACATGTATGGTGTGAGTTACAGCTCGTTCTACAACGCCTTAACGGCCGATAGTACCTCAGCGAATGATGCCACGGCGATCAGCTCACTCTCTACCGGGACCGTCGATGCGGCGACGGGTATCGGTAGTGTTTGGGTAACCTCCGCGCAGTGTGCAGCGTTGGGTATGAGCTGCGGCGCAAGCACAATCGGTGGCAATATCGGCATCAACCTCAGCCTCGTCGACGACGACCGTTCAGATGGTATTACGGCGGGCTTATACGACATGCAGGCGGTCGTCGAACATGAGATCGATGAGATCCTGGGCATTGGTGGTCCAAGCTCAACAGTGGGAAGTACCTATATGGGTACTTATCTCGGAAGCGAAGACCTGTTCCGTTACGACGCTGCGGGTAACCGCACCTATACCACCGCCGGTGATGACGCCTATTTCTCTATCGATGGCGGCGCAACTGATCTGGCACGCTTCAATAACGACGGTCTCGGTGATTACGCCGACTGGCATACCGGTTGTACCTCCGTCCAGTGCGCATACGGCCTGCCCGGTACACAGGTCGACTACAGTGCGGCTGAAAGCACGGCGCTCGATGTGGTGGGCTGGAATCTCTATAGCCAACCCAAGGTCGGTAGCGTTCCTGAGCCTGCCCCCCTGGCCACTCTCGGTCTGGGCCTGCTTCTGTTAGGACTGACCGGCCGCAAGCGTTTAGTGAAACAATAAAAACGTATCGCACTTTATAAAGTGCATCCTGGTATTACTGCTTTAGTGGCCCGCCCCGTTTAGACGGGGCGGGTTTTCCTTTGCTAACCTTGTCACAGTTCGTGAAACAAAATAGCGGTTTTGGTTTATTCATACTGACACTATCCGCTAAATCTATATCGCTATACAGCTCGCATAACTAAAAACCCACAGTTTAAATTAGGGAACAAACAAAAATGAAAACGGAACTACCCAAACCCTGGCATCATCATTTTGATTTTATGCTGCTGCTGTTGGCCACGGTCTGGCTAAGTAGCTGCGGCGGCGGTGGTAGCAGCAGTACCCCGACGACAAATGCAGATCCTACCGGGTATTACGATGTCTCCGGGACCGCGACGGTAAAACAGAGTGACAACACAACGGACCTGACGATCTCCGACCTGGAAGCCATGGTCTCCAACAATCGCGTCATGATGATGAGTGCGACAAATAATTTGTTATATGACATCGCCATCACCAGTATCAGCGGCAACAGTTTTAATGGCAGTGCCAAAATCTATCTAACCACGAGCACATCCCAGTCGGTGACAACCGCCACTGTCAGCGGCACCATCACCACCGGTTCCTCTATCACCGGAACACTGACCGGCACAGCTGCCGGCAATGGATCGTTTAGCCTGAGCTACAGCAGTCAAACCGGCACGTTACCGACAGCATCAACGGGCTGGTTATCGCTGCTTGGCGTCAGCAGTACGAATTACATGATTAACATCACGAACGCGACCACACTCATCTCACCTGTCGTGGTTAGCAATGGCTACTTCAGCGGTTGTAACATGACGGGGACAGTGACAGCACTCGGCAACACGGGTCTGTATAGTGTGTCTGTCGATGTTGCCAGCTGCGCGACTGCCAGTCTCAATGGCAGCTATAGCGGCCTGGTAGCTCCACAGGACGCCAGCAGCGTTGGCCTGGCATTTGCCGTGATCAGTTCTGATGGGAGTCACAGTATCAGCGCGGATTTTCTACAGCCTGCAATTTAATCTGGAGCATCTCGAGAATCATTCATGCCGAATGCCAATGTGCGTTAGGCAATGTATCAGTAATAGCAATAACGACATCTGCACATACAGAAACACTTCTGCCTGTTTAATGAAGCTAAGTGCAACTGCAGGTTCGGTTACCGTTGTTAATAATTAACATACTCGCCTTCTCTAGCTCAGCGTTAGCTGGTTCATATTCTAAACCAAGGTTCTCTCGACCCCGATTAAATTGGCATCCCTGCCGGTCGAAACGCCAGCTCAATCTATTGAGTACGGAATTCTAAACACGGAGTTGTGGATATTTTGGGAACCCTCATCTCATGCCAGTTTCCTGAGAATACAAAAATAAACATATACACACTATCTGCATGGCGTTGCCCAACAAAGTCATAATGTCATGACTTACATACAACTTACATTTCACCTAAAAAGGTCAGCTAAGCTTTTGACTTTTTAAGCAATATATTCTATTTCATTAGAATATATTAAAAAATTCGGTGTGTAACCACCGTCATAATTTAACACGCCCGCTCAGACTTCAGGGACATTCACATCGGAACAGGGAAATCACTATGTGCTCCTCACTACTCGACAGCAATTCAGACTTAGGCAAGCGCATTGCTGCCCTGCTCACAGATCGTGAAAATGATTTGCGCACTTTGTGGCAGCAAAACTTGGAACAAAATGCTCCTTATGCATCAGAAGGTGTATTTGAGCAGATCAGGGGCGAACTGGTTGAAGGCCAGGATTTACTGGGCACTCTTATCAACATACTATCTGAAGATACCAGCGTTGACAGCAGTGACCTATCTTACCTGATTAACAAAGTCCGAACCAAAACCTATTCGATTTCCGACTTCTTTTATGAGCTGAACAGCTTTGATGACGCCTTTGCAGAAATCCTCCGGGCATCCGCTGACTTCAGTAGCGACGAAAAACTCGACTACATGCGGGTAGTCAAGACGAAGCTGGTCAATATCTTCGAATTAATTCTCAAAGAGACATCGGAGGTTTATGAATATCTAACCGAGCACGGCAAGATAGGTTTTTGCCAACTCGATCCCAATGGTGTCATTAGCTACGCCAACAATGAAATGCAATCGATATTGGGCATTGGTGAAAAACTCGCAGGACTTCGTTTTTCTGATTATTTCACAGGCGCAGACCGGGAGCATGTGCTGAATTCCCTTGTGGCCGAAGATGACCAGCCAAGTGGTAACCGTGAATTATGTGTCCGGCGGATGGATACGCGCTGTCTGACCGTCTGGGCCGAGGTCAGGCCGCTCTACATTGGTGGGAAACGAATCGGAGCTTATGCCCTGGTCATGGATATTTCGCCGATTGAGAAACGCACCAACCAGATTTACGAACGCTCAAAGATGGGGGTTATCAAAGTCACCAAGGACGGGAAAATCACTTACGCCAACGCCACTATGCTGGATATATTAGGCGTACATGAGGTAAAGGAACAGAATGCTGAGGATTTCATTTTTGATGAAGCTGACAGAATCAAGTTCAGGAAACAGCTGGAAAAACGCGTATTCAATGAAAGCGATACATACAATATAAGATTAAAACGTCAAAGCGATAATAAGGTCATTCCAGTCCGCGTGACTGGTACACCGATTACGGATACCCAGGGTAATCAAATCGGTTCAATCGGCATGGTGCAGGATCTCCAGCTCGATATGACTATACGTCATATCCATGAGCACATTGCATCAACTGATGACTATGAAGAGATGTTGGGTAATGTCGCCAGGACACTTCAGGAACTTATCCCCTTCGATATATTTGTCGTATCTCAATTCAGTACGGATGGTCACTTTACACGACCTATTTACACCTACCCGCCTCAGGAAAATAAATGGCGTAAACACTATTACTACCTGTCAGACCCGATGCTCAAATGGATCAATAGCAGCAGTAAAATCTATATCGAGGAAGACATCGAAGAGTTTGTTAGCCAGAAAAACTGGGTAGAGTTAAAAGATGAAAAGGAGCTTCATCAGTTAATCGCCAATAAAATGCTATCGTTTATCAGGGTCGCTGTTTTAAGTGAAAATAAAATCATTGCATCTATCTCCTTGTTCAAACAAGGGCGCTCGGCTTACTCCCAGGATTTAAAGGAGACCATCACACAACTTCCTTTAGATAAAGCTGTACTTATGGCTTTGCATTATACCGAAAAAAAAGAACTTCAGTTTCGCCTGAATCTTGTAAAAGAAATTGTTAACTGCAGTGAATTTGATGAAATCGCCAATAAATTGGTCAAAAGTTTGTCCGAGCACTATAAGTGGAGCCATGTTTCACTCTTCAAAGTCGACGATATCAACAAAGTAATCACGCTGGAAGCCCAGCAGGCAATTCTGGAAGAAAGCATACGTCTGCCTGATGACTACTCCCAACCAATTGATGCAGGCCTGATGAGTCATGTCTATCGCACCAAGCAGGCAATAAATCTGGGTGATGTGCATTCTCCAAAATACAAGGATATCTATATCGAAGGATCGCCGGAAACAAAATCTGAATTGTGTTATCCCATCTTGTTTCAGGGCGAAGTGCAATGGATTCTGAATCTGGAAGACAAGCATGTTAATGCATATTCAGATGACGAACTGACTGCCCTAAAAGCCGTATTGGATGAGGTTTCCTCCGTGCTAGAACGCCTGGCCCAGCACCATTTCTATTCCGCCTGTTTTGTTTCCACATCAGATGCCGTCATTATGGCCAATAACTCAATGCAAATAATCAATGCTAATCCATCGGCAGCCAGCATGCTTGGTTACAGTAATCCCAGAGAACTCAAGGGACTGAGAATGACGTCGTTCACAAGTGATGAAAATATGCTACAGGAATTATTCTCCAGAACATCGGTTTCCAATATCCAGTTAAAAATGAAACGGAAAAATGGTAATGATATTCGCGTTTTAGTCTCCTCCTCCCAGCTGCAAGATGGACATAAAAATCGTATCTTAATGGCAAAGGACATCACAGACGTCAAGCGTATGGAAGAACTTGCTTTCATGGGTCAAATGTCATACGAAGTTGCCTCTCAGACCCAGGTTCCGCTTTCTTTGACATCATCCTGGTTAAGACGATTACTCGACGGTCGTGTGCCACAGGAGCAATATACCGACGTTATTGAAAAAACCCTGTCTCAGTTAAAAAAAGTCCAGCTCGGCTATGACCGATTAATGATGTACGATATCGATCACAGCATGCTCCCCAAGAAAACCATCCAGCTGAACCCGGCTGTAGAGTTAAAGCGCGTGCTTGATGAATTTCCTCTCGCTGAGCGCAACAAGATCAGGTTTGAACACGGCGAACATACAGCTTACATTTCCGGCGACCCATTCCAAATCAGATTTATCATGGAAAGTATCCTGTCATATCTACTCAGGTTCGTGCCAGAGGAAAATATGATTGATGTCGACATGCAGATCCATGACGGCAATGTAAAGATGAAGTTTTCCGGCTTTAAAACACCAACAAAACACTTTCGCAGGGATTCGGATAACTTTGTAGCCCGTGTACAGGCTGATTTGGCACTGGGCACACCGATCATCAAGTCTTTCAGTCATAGCCACGGCGGTGACTTCAATTTCGAGGAACACTCGGACAATAAGGTTAGTTTTAATCTGTCACTGCCTGTCTGTCATAGGACTGCAATTATGGAAGATTCACTATGAAATCTATTTTACTGGTTTTTCCCCTCCAGAAAGCTGCGTTAGCAGAATCACTCACCCTTGAACTGGAAGATGCTTTTTACGGCAAAGGAGAAGCCGCAGTTACCATAATTAAAAACGAAAAACGTGCCATGATTCACCTTCAAGCCCAACAGCATGATCTGGTTATCATCAATATTAATATTCCCGAGAACGAGCATGCGCCAATAGATGAAACCGCCCACCGCGGATTCCACCTTGCGGAATGGATGCGTAATAATCAAATGATGCGCAATATCATCCTGATTACACCCTCCCTTAATAACGAAAATTCTTTACGCGCCAACGAACTGGATAATTGTCTGTTACTTGCAGAAAGTGACTCCTTGACAAAGGATGTCGTGCGACATGCCACAACTGCAAAAGATCCCGATAAGTACGTGGAACTGGTGTTTGACTTGTCTCAGGATATACATCGCTGGCAGTATCAAATTAATCTAACGCCGCAAAACAAGCATATTGATCAAGGGCATATCACTGTCAGCAATGATTTTATCGAAGATTTAATCGATCTATCGAAAGAAATGTCTAATCCCGATTATAAAGTTTGGGCGCAAAAACTAAACCGAGTCGGTGAGAAACTTAAAGAGCGGCTGTTTCACGTTAACGGCGAATTCGGCATCAAGATCTACCATCAACTAACCGAGGCGGGCGGCCTGCAAAACAGCCGGGTCAGGTTTGTAGTTAGCAAGGAAATGCATCCAATCATGCTAGAAGCCATCATTCCGCCTGAGCTGAGCGACTACTGGATGTTACAAGCCCCATTGTACCGGCGTGTCAACGCCGACAATAGTCTTGGTCAACAGCAATGTACCCTGTTTCAGGATACCCAACGCGCTCCCATAAACTGCCTGATCATCCGTTCTGATATTTCAGGTCCTGTTGACGAACTTAAATTCGAGGAAGAACCGTTGGTGTTGGAAAAACTGGAAAACGTACCAACGGAGTGCGATCAGCTGGTGGAATTTCTCAAACTTAAAAAGGCGGATTTTAATATCGGCGAAATTTGCCAATTGGGCGCCCCCCAAGATGAGCCAGCCACAGTCGCCAATGTCAAAAAGACCCTGAAAGACAAAAAGTGGCATCTCATCCATTATGCCGGGCACTCCTATTACGACGCCAAAACTGATACCGGCTATTTATTTTTTCCTGATGAGTCTGGTTTAGGTACGCCTGAAAAAATTGAAATTCCGGAATTTTCAGACTATGCAAGACAAACCCAATTTGTTTATTTAAGCAGTTGCCGCAGCACGGATGTCCAGTTTGCCTTTTCTCTTGCGAACAACCAAATACCCGGAGTGTTGGGTTACCGATGGGACATCGAAGATAATCTTGCAATGAATCACGCCGACAGTTTCTACAAACATTTATTTGAGGAAAAATCCGTAGAGAAGGCCTTCCTCAAGACCAGGCAGGATATGTATAAACAACATGAAAAAGCCCGTATCTGGGCGGCTCCGATGTTAATTTTACAATAATTATTTTTACCCTATTTAAATAAACCCGCAGACAGGGTATTTACCATCGCCGCAGCGCCTACCTTATCCGTTAGTTTGTTGGAAAGTTTGATTGCCTTGAGTTTATCGATTTGTTGATTCAACATCACCGAATCGGGCTCCGGCATATTCTCCTTATCAGTAAACAGCTTATCCAGATGCTTACTTGTTGTAGCCAGCCCTTTCAGGTCTTTGCTATCTATGCCCTTCTTCTGGGCATTCTGTACCAGGCTCATCATGCTATCTATAGCTGTAAGTCCCTGTGCCCCACCCCGAGTACTGTTGGATTTCTTCTTTGATATTCCATTGAGGAGAGCATGGCGCTCTTTCACTTTCTCAAAGTTAGCCAGATACAGTTCTATCAGGATCTCCTGGTGATCATCAGTCAGATCGGGGGACTCGCTAATCTGCCGGGCGCATTCCAGCAACAAGGATTGCGCACCTGTTATATTGCCATATAACACCTGTGATCGTGCACGCAACCATGTTTTATGAAAATCCAGTGATTCGTAGTCTTTGCGTTTGTCTGTCGAATCGACCTTCAATAAACAATAATCGCACTTGTCAAACCGTTTTAAGTTGTTTTTATTTTCACCATAATATAATTCTTCGTCTCTTACCCAGAACTTGTCTGCATGGAACTCGTCACTTGCTGCATTCAGATAGACACGATAGCCTTTCTTAAATGCATATTTACCCTCCTCCGCTTGCTGAAATTCATCTTTACCACCTGTTCTGAATTCAATTTCTTCCATGCCAATCAGGTCCGCTAACCCAGAAGAAATGGTATACGCGAATTTCATATAGTCCCCTAAGCCGGCTACACCGATATTTTCAGATACCCCCTGTACGACTCGCAACAGATTGTTGACCAGGTTATTGACTTGCATTCGGTAGAGGCCGACAAATAACCCGACATCGTCACCACGATATGGCGTCCAATCCTGTACTTTTATGTTACGAAGCAGAATCGACGCATTTTCTGACTGAGTATCCAAACCGCGAATCAGATTCGGTCCGACAATAAACGGGAGTACCTCACGCTTCGGTCCGTTCTGCTGCCTACCATGGTAAAGGAAATCACTCATGACGATGGCAACCGGAATAAATTCCCGCGCATATTCTCGGGCGTTGACTAAAAACATCTCATTCATGCGAAATTGAAAATAGTCTTCATTCGGATTGACCAGCCTGGACGTAAACCCTTCGTCGAGGACATTTTCATCGCTTATCCATACATGTAACTGGTGCTTGGCTTCTCGGCCCTTTAATCTCTCGAATAGCTCGGTCAACATATCGGGGTTCCCTCCTCAGCAGACTATTTATTTTATCCGTGACATTTTCCTGTATTCCTGCATCCTATGTTAGGACTTATGTGAAGCTTCGCCAAGCTTATTAAAACCGAAAAACGTCGTTACACGGTTGATTGTCTCAGCCAACAACCTGCTACCTTCACCGACCAAGGTAAACAACAACAGTTTTGCGCGGATGAGTGCAATCGCCTGCAATTGGATCTTACAGCACATAAAAACTATCTGGACAAGCAAATCAATGACCTGAAAACGAACTCGGAAGTGGTGGCAAGCATAAGCAAGATCGCAAACGGTAAGCAGTGCCTGCAAAAACCTAACATCTGTAATTGCATCAAACTGGCTGATTATCCTGAATGCAAATGAGTTCACGGTTCAAGATATGCTGCGCTATAAATAGTTTAAGACGCTGGATTTAGCTGACGTATTTCAAATTAACGTATTCGGAAAATATTTCCACAATATAAAGGCTAAAATAGACACATCACAAAACTTACAACGTGTTACAAAATAACAGTGTCTGCCTGTCCTCGTTTTACTCCAACCCAATATAATTTATCTAATTCAAACAATTAGAAAGGCTTACTTTATTATTAAATTATTATTTGGCTTAAGACGCTGTTAGATTTTGATTTTTCAATCTCCCGGTTCTTCTATTTCGTTGCGAATTTTGCTGTCGATCCACTTTACAACCGAAACTATGGTTTGATTCAAGCCCAATAAAATTTTTAACAAAATGAGTCAGTTATCTTACTGGCATATAAATTGCCATATATACAGTGTCTCACTTTATTTTAAGGGAGTAGAACAATGCAAACAGGAGTTTCAAAATTCATCTTCGCGACATTACTCGCATTATTCAGCCTCAATGGCTATTCCGCGGTTATCGTTAACTATGACAACACCGTCACCTATAACACCTCAGCCCTGACAGGTTTTGCTACTACCGGCGCCATGATGGACGGGATGGCAATCACCGCAAACTTCACAGGGGGTGGTAGCCAAACCCTGTATTGGGCGGATACGGGAGCAGTCAGTGGCGGTGTCACGGGCACGAACTGGTCCCTATCTGAATCAGGTGACACCTTTGGTGGTAGCTGGTCACTCAGCAGCAGCGTAGGTATTGACAGTATCTTTATCGATGCCGGTGTGGGTAACACCGTGTTTGACATTAGCTGGGTTGGCGAAGGTACCCCAGGATCTGCCTCCGGTTGGACGTTTCAGACAGGTACCGCTTTTGATATCGTTGCCACCTACAGCGGGGTAGTCTCGGTAGGTGCAAATCCAGCGGTTGGTGATCTGTGGCGCTACCTCAACATCGACTTTACCCAGGGCTTTAGCGGTGCCATGACGTACATTGCCGACACCGACAACCTGTTGTATGCCGGTGACATCAATCCGGTTCCTGAACCGACCGGTTTATTGTTATTAGCCACTGGCTTACTGGGTCTGGGCTTTGCGCATCGTCGCAAACTAAAAAGATAAGATTCATCTTCGCACTATCAAAAATCGCCACCTTCGAAAGGTGGCGATTTTTTTACCCCGCGCTATATAGAATCGATACGTAATTCCCCTTATGTCTGGATGACACTCTGGTGATGATCCGAATCGATTATCGATCACTGCCTGGCTACCTCTGAATACTTCACCTTTTCACAATCTCCACCTCTGACCCTATGGTTTCTGATCCAGAGGTGAGTCAGTTTCTGGTAATTGGGCGATCCTGTCACTACACTATCAACAGAATTAATAACAGCAAATTTGTCCCTACCGGTGAGATCCAAACGTATTTTGATAAGAATGTTTCTGTCATATGCACTTGTCGTGTTGCTGCTGGCGTGTGGTGGCAGGCCGTGCATGGCAAATGTAACTGAACCGGGTTCCGCAACCACGCACACGAGCGCGACCGTCACCGAACCCGAGACCTTTCCGCCAGCCAGCTTTGCATTTTTCTTTGAAGTCGATCAACCGCGTCCCTGGTATATCACCCTGATGCTGAGTGTCTTGCTCGCGATCGTCGGTATCATCATCATTTATACGATTCGTCATTACTGGTTTACCCTGAATCGTTTGTTTGGACGCCAGCGTCATCCCTATCTCGACATCGATGTCGCAGACTGGCCCACGGTGACCGTGGTCGTCCCGGCGCACAACGAAGAACTGGTCATTCTGAACATACTCAATGCCCTGTTGGAAGTGGATTACCCGGCGGATCGCCTGACGATCCTGGCCGTGAATGATCGCTCCACCGACAAGACCGCTGAAATACTGGATGACCTGGCAAATCAGTATCCGACGCGGCTCCGGGTCCTGCATCGCAAAGGTGGCACACCCGGCAAGGCGGCGGCGCTCAAGGACGCCACTGAACTGGTGAAGAGTGAAATCCTGCTGGTGTTCGATGCGGACTACATTCCGGGTACCGGCCTGATCAAGCAACTGGTTGCGCCCTTCTTTGATCCTGAAG
>JBECKZ010000036.1:0-4418 GCA_040235555.1 Thiohalomonadales bacterium
TAATTCTCTTTGCGGTTGTAATTGGTTTGTAAATGACGCTTCCATTAAAATTGGCACACAATCTGTTAGCCGTACTTCTCCGTCCTCAGTTTCAAAGACAGTTTCCAGTACATTACTACCTGAAATATAGTGGCGCCTTACCGTATATGGCAGGGCTGGACGAATACTGAAATAACCGCCAACCTGGCGATCCAGGATTGCGGCAAAGATGCTATCACCGGAAAAATGCGGCAGGCATAGCCACTCGACAGCCCCATCACGACTGATTAATGCCGCAATACGACAATCTCCGATCAGCGCGTAGTCACTTATCGCCGGAAAAACATCCCGTGCATGAGGACCTTTAACTGCAACCGAATTTCCTGCTTCGTGTTGTTTGTATTCTTCAAGCATGATAATAAATCACGAGACTTATTATCTGACATGTAGTATTGGCGTTAGTTCTTGAGATGGATAAACACGGCTTAAATGGGGCAAGAGTTCAGTTAGAACCTCCTCGAGGATTATCTGAGAACGCTCGTTGATCGTTCATCGGGTGCTTCCAACACTCCGCCCCGGTCAACCTTTCAGGACCTGGCTCATGTTAGATAATCTTTCTTTGCATCTTGATTTATGTTAATGAGTATCTTCAGGCGTCCAGTGGCCGAAGCTCGGCGATCATATCGTTCCAGGCCTGGATAGCTTCAGCGATGGCAGTGGCCTCGTCCTTGTCTGCTGCCGGGACTGCAGGACCGTGTTGTCCGCATACAGGGCAGATCACGCGATAAACGATTTCGTCACGCCCATCCAGTGTGCGCCGCGTAACACGACGAACCTCAGCTTCGGCACCACAGGTGCAACGTCTCATTTCCATCGGTAAGTCCAATCGTGATTCTGTATAAAGTTTAGCATGCAATTTTAGAATAAATTAATCCGGCGAAAAGGACGGAGGAAAAAATAGTATATTTTCTGTCCCCTTGAATTTTTATCAATGTGAATAATTCACATTGCTATCGGCATTTTTCCCTACTGTAAATAGCACATGCGTTAGAGACTATGCATGGGGCGAGTATGCAAGCGTTCTAATGACATTGTGTGTTCGGAATGAAATCTGGAATGGAAATAAAACCCAGTTATAAATCGCAAGGAGCAGTTTATGGCGAAAATAATATATCTCGTATCAGGAAAATTTGAAGGTTTTAGCGCCAATGAAGATGTCATGACATATGACAATTTTCTTGGATTGATAGGCAAGGAGAATCACGAAGGTTTGCCCGAGCATATCATTATCGGCCAAGGGCTGGATAAACGCAGAGTCGATTATTTGGTCGAGTACATGAAGCAACGAGGCATTGCCGACTCGATAAAAATCACCTGGCCAAATCCAAATACGGCGGATCTGCATCTCATTCATAAACAAAATCCGGATAATGCGATGATCACTGTACCTAACAGGAAAAATGATACTCGTTACATTGCGGCGCTTATGTTAAATGATGGATGCGCAGAGATGTCAGACCATGTTACCGGGCAACACATCCAGGGTGCGGTCCTGCTGGAAGCGGCACGACAAATGATGATGGCAAGTGTTGAGATCCATGCCTTTTCGCCAGGAAAGAGAGGGCAGTATGGTTATGTGCTTAATGAATTGCAGATAAATTATTTCCAATATGCCTTTCCTATTGCCATCGATATCATCCTGGACATCGAAACTTGCGAGTTCGATGAAAAGGGTATGCTTAAAGCCAGGCTCAAAGTCTCGTTCTATCAGATTAATGAGCTCGTTTGCCAGGTTTACTGTAATGCACAAGGTTACAGAAAGCTGCTATTGAACAAACTGGAGGCGCGTGCAGCCAAACTGCATTTACGTCAACTTCGGCGACAACACATGGTCCTCAGTGACTCAGGAGAACATCAACATATTCACGCTTGCAACCAATTATGCATGAGCTAGAGCAATATGCGCCCCTATAAATTGATTATTTTCGATTGGGACGGGACGTTGATGGATTCGGAGTCCCGTATTATATCCTGCATCCAGGCTGCCTGTCGTGATGCGGGGATTGAAGCCCCCAGTGCCGAGAGTGCCCGCAATGTCATCGGCCTTGGGCTGCATGAGGCTTGTCGCCAGCTCCTGTCGGATCTTGACGAAGAGGTGCACATGCACGTGCAAATACGTTATCGTCATCACTTTCTCCATAAAGATTTTGCGCCAGCGCAGCTGTTCGATGGGGTTATGCTGATGTTAGAGGACCTCTATCTCCGCGGTTATCTGCTTGCGGTAGCAACAGGGATGAGTCGACACGGCCTGAATACAATATTACAGGAAACCGGACTGGCTACTTATTTTCATGCAACCCGAAGCGTGGACGAAAGCGCCAGCAAACCCAATCCGCTGATGTTGTACCAACTACTGGACTATTTTGAAGTGAAGGCTAAACAAGCACTCATGGTTGGTGATACCGAGTACGACCTCAAGATGGCAAGTCATGCGGGTATGGATGCCCTGGCTGCCGGTTATGGTGTGCATGAAGTCGAGCGTCTGCTACCCCATAAACCCCTTGCCTGCATCAATTCAATACCGCAAATGCATCAATGGTTATTAGGCGGCTGTGGTGTCAACTAATAAGATCCGAATACATGGACAAGCGACATGGAATCGGGAGTTCGGGGGCAGAGAAAAATTAATCAGATCATCGAATATATTCCTCTCTGCCCCGGTTTCTCCGCAAAATTGGAATCAGGGCAGGGAACCCCCTTCGTAAAACCACTTGATCGCTGCCGGGTCTGAAAAGATCTGACTACCCACTTCACGAAGGTGAAGTGCGATCTCGTCGGTCATCCCGTCGGACTTCGCCTGGCCAGCTTGACCTTTACGGATCATGGCACCACTCTTGAGGATAGGTACCTTGCCGGCGGTCTTCGCCTCGAATCGATCTTCAAACTGCTTCATCCACGGGAACGACGTGTATTTCAGGATCGCAGGCCACTGCTCCGGGCTAGGCTCAATACCCAGGAATTCGGCTATCTTCCTGATAGTGGCTTCATGATCCCGCTTCATGTCGTTGAAGTGCAGGAACAGGACGTTCGGCGCTTCGCGCAATGCCCACCAGGCAGCCAGGAAGCCAAAGAACATCCCTTGCATACCTTTGGCATCAATAACGTCGTAGTAGAACGACGGGAAGTCCGAACGACATAATGCTTCTCTGGGTACCTGCCAGAGGTCGAACCATTCATCCGTGTGTAAATCAATGAATGGCCTGAAAGAGACCAGTGCCTCTTCGGGGTTGCGAAAGATAACAACGTATTTTACATCCTTACCCGATCTATCTTCGAAAAAAGGCACAGCCGGTGGTGCCGAATGGGTCTTGAAGGCGCGACGACGATCTGTTGGCATTGCCTCTACCCGATCCAGTACGTCCTGAAAAGGCTGCTCCGGATGGCCCAGAAATTCGATCCAGGGCACTTCTGCATATATATCCTGAAAATCTTCAGTACCACCTGTGAGTAACTGATGGACGATATTCATCGTCCAGGTCGTGCCGCTTTTCGCTGGCACGGAGATCACGATGTCGCCATCGCGCCATTTTATCTGCTGTTGAATTTCCGGTTGTATCCAGGGCGGAGCTGCAGGCGGAGTGTCGCTTTCCATTGGCTTGTTCATGTTTTTAGTCTCAATGTTGAAAGATCAAAATAGAAGATGAGAGGGCTACTTAGTATCCTCTGCTGATTCGTTTTTTTACTTGCATGTTTTGTCTTAACGGATATGACCGCACTATAATACGGCCACGCCCATTTTTCAAATATCGGGAAAGGTGGCTGAATCTTTAATCTGATTTTTTCGATTGGTACAAGTGACTGAGAAGATAGTCTCGGAAGGAAATATTAGCCAAATCTCATGTATGAAAGTTTTGCTCCAATCTAAATTAACTATACGCACGAGAATTTGTCGAACGAAGCGATTCGTCTGGGGCGTTTGTTACTGGTTCTCATGCCGGTGTACGAGGTGCGGGGGCTCCTTGCATTAATGTCGTTGCATGAATCCCGACGACCTGCACGGAGCCAAATGGCGATGTGATCTTGTTAGAAGATCAGGATCGCCGCCTATGGAATCAGAATTTGATCCAGGAAGGCATTACACTTGTGGTAAACGGCACTGCGCTTGGGTCGGTTCGGAACTGACACACTGCTGGCGGCGATTACGGCTGTCCATGCCGAGGCCAAAACGCCGCTATTTGCAGAAACGACACATGGAGGACCGACAAAAATAATTTCCGTGTGCTGTCGAAATCGGGGTTCGCCATCCGACCAAGGGTATAGAACCAACACTATCGAAGGAGATTCTTGATGAAATTCATGATGCTGATGATCCCCGCTGTTTACCAGCCTGGGAAAAAACCGGACCCTGATTTCGTGCCGGACCCGGAGAAAGTAGCGCA
>JBECKZ010000056.1:0-6156 GCA_040235555.1 Thiohalomonadales bacterium
AGGATACATAACCAGACAATATCCACGCCCTGACTTATCATAAAAGGCAATAGCAGCGGCAGAACGATGTAGGTGATCTCGATCCAGTCAAGGAAAAAACCCAGCAAGAACAGCAATAACATCATGAAGATCAAACCGCCCCACATACCGCCCGGCAAGAAAGCAAATAACTGGTCGATCAGGTCGTCCCCGCCAAGTCCACGAAAACTGAGACTGAAAACCTGAGCTGTCATCAACACGAACAATGTCATACCGGTAATCTTGAAGGTACTATCCATCGTCTCGCGCAAGACTTTAAAACTCATTCGTTTGGTTACGGTTACCAGTATCAAGGCACCCAGGGCACCCATCGAGGCAGCTTCCGTGGGTGCCGCCACACCACCAATAATGGAACCAAGCACTGCCACAACAAGTAATAACGGCGGCACCACCACTTTGAACAGATCCATTAATAATTGCGTTCTGTTGACCTCATCCCTTTCATCTGCCGGTATAGGGGGCATACTCGCGGGACGTTGCCACGCCATGAACACAAGGTAGGCAAAGTACAACAAGCCCAGCATCAGACCCGGAATCAATGCGGCAGCAAACAATGTACCGACTGATTCACCGGTCACATCGGCAAGAAGGATCAACACCAGACTTGGGGGAATAATCTGTCCCAGTGTGCCGGAAGCACAAATGGTGCCGCAGGCAAGGCGAGGATCGTAATCACGGCGCAGCAGGGTTGGCAGTGTAATGAGTCCTACTGTCACCACGGTTGCAGCCACAATACCTGTTGATGCCCCCATGAGCACGCCAACGAAAATGATTGCCATGGCCATCCCCCCGGCACGTTTACCTGCGAGATGGCCGATCACGTCGAGCATGCGTTCAGCCATGCGCGACTTCTCCAGCATCACTCCCATGAAGACGAACAAGGGAATTGCCAGTAGCGAATAATTGGTTACAACGCCAAACAACCTGAGTGGTAACAAATTGAAAAGATCCAAACCGAATCCGGCAATACCAAACAGAATACCGCTGGCAGCCAGGGCAAAAGGGACGGGTATACCGCCGAGAATCATGCCAAAAAGGGCGATAACCATCCAGACAGCGAGACTCTCTTCACTCATGTTCAGTCTGTTCCGGTTTTCTCAGTTGGATAATTCCATACAGGGTCATGGCGATACCCTGGATGGTGATCAGGAAAAATCCTAGAGGGACAAATGCTTTTATAAGGTAACGACCGGGTAAACCACCGGGGTCTGGTGAACCTTCGGAGATCTCCCAGGACATACTGACGAATTTAAGTGAAAGCAAGGCTATAAATAACATGGTTGGTATGATTACCAGCGAGGGTAATAAAACGTCCATCCATTGCTTAACCCGCACACTGTAATTCTGATAAAAGATGTCAACTCGTACATGCTCACCTTGTTGTAAGGTATAACTGGCACCAATCATGGCGATCACCGCCAACACATGCCATTCAAATTCCTGTTCGGCAACGGAACCAACATGCCAGACATATCGAAACAGGACATCGCCCGCGACCAGTAATACCAATATCAAGGTTAACCATGATGTGGCCCGTCCAAGACGGGCCACAAAGTGATCCAGGAAACCAGCCACCCCGCCAATATCGGGCAGGCTTGCCACGCGGTTGGGTGCAAGCCAACGAGGCTCGGCCCATCTTTCCTGAAATTCTTCTACCATCAAGATCTCTTACAGATTTTTATTCAATACCACAGCTTCACTGATATTGAGCCAGGCGTCTGTCTTTTCTTTGAATGCAAAGTAATGCTCATGCACCTTCTTGGCTAACGGGTCCTTGGCCGTCAACCCATCAAGAGTTTCAAATGTCAGCTTACGTAGAGTTTCAATAATTTCATCAGACAAACTTTCCACCTTGACACCGTGGTTTTTCACCAGATCTTCCAGTGCTTCTGCATTATTGGCGTTGGACCATACAAATCCGGCCTGGTTAGTGGCCGCGGCGGCATTCTCGATCACGGCTTGCAGTTCGGGTGGCAAACTTTCCCAGGTCTTTTTGTTCATCAATAGTTCACTGACATTGGAGGGTTCATGCCAACCCGTCTTGTAATAATATTTGGCTGCATTCATCAAACCTAACTTCCTGTCCTGGTAGGGACCGACGAACTCGGCAGCGTCGATCACACCTCGTTGCAGCGCGGGAAAGATCTCGCCTCCCGGCAATAATTTCACACTGACGCCAAGTTTTTCATAGACCTTACCGGCCAGACCGGGGATACGCATTCGCAGTCCCTTGAAATCATCGACAGTCTTGATCGGTTTGCGGAACCAGCCTGTCATCTGCATACCGGTATTCCCACCCGGCAACGCTTTCAGACCGAACGGAGCATAAACTTCATCCCACAATGCCTGCCCGCCCCCTTCATAGAGCCAGGCGTTCATGCTCAGTGCGTCCATCCCGAATGGCACTGCGGTAAAATATTGAGCCGCGAATGACTTGCCCGCCCAGAAGTAGGCATTACCCCAATTCATATCCACCGTGCCCTGGCGCACAGCATCGAAACCGCCTAGCGCCGGGACAAGTTCACCAGCTGCATAGAATTTGATCTTGATCCGGCCGCCGGACATCGCTTCTACCCGTTTTATGAAATCTGTCGCGCTGCCGGGACCAATGGAATAAAAGGGTGCGCCACCCGGATAGGCACAAGTCATTTTGAACTTGTATGTCTCTTTGCCAGCAGCCTGTGCAATACCAGGCGCGACCAGCGTTCCGGCTGCCGCAGTGGCACCGATTCCGGTTGTAAGGAACTTGCGTCGATTCATGCTCATGAGGAACTCCCCGTTGAAGTGAATGGTTTGCTTACGTTTGTTGCCGGTTATTGTGTCGGGCAGCAAACACACTGGGTATTCCTATGGCAAAAGCCATGCCAGGCACTCTTATGTGGGAGTAAGTAATTGATGAAACAGAAGATTGCTTAATAACCAGGCTTATAATGCGGCTGAAGAATCAATTGAATCGCACTGAGCTGGCGCAAAATGGAAGTATAAACATCTGTTAACAGTTGACATCGGATACCCGCCAAATGAAACCAGACACGGTCTATTTTAAGCTGTATGTGATGACATTCGGTCACTGAGGTTTGAAAAACTATACATCTGGTTGTAGTGCACCAAATGCTGCGCACGAATTTGGTGCATTTTTGGATATTCTGCACTGCAGCAAACTTCCTTTTCATGTCATTTGTATAGTGATCCCTTACGAATGGCCCACGTTCTCACCATGGCGTAAAAATTGCTATATCAGTTCCAGGTTTCAATCTGATAGTTAGGAGCAACCGTGTCACCACTGGATACCAAAATACTTGGTCTACTTATCAAGGATGGTCGAGCGACATTTGCGGATATTGCACGAGACCTCAATGTATCACGTGCCCATGTCCGCGAACGGGTACAGAAACTTATTGACGAAGGTGTGATCGAGCAGTTTACCGCAGTGGTAAACCCGGAAAAACTCGGCAAAGCTGTATCGGCATTTTTTGATGTTCAGGTTTCACCAGTGAATATCCAGGATGTCGCTCGCGACCTGGCCGCCCAACCAGAAGTGGTGAGTCTTTATATTATGAATGACATGCAAAGCTTGCATATGCACACACTCACTGAAGATATGGCAATGCTGGAACAATTCAGTGCCAACCATTTATTCGGTAAAGAGGCGGTACGAAGTGTAGACTGTAAGACCCTGATGAGTCGTCTGAAAAACCGACGTGGCGGACCCAGACTTTAACTGCCGTCCATTTATATAGATATTTTTTCCCACCGCAGCACCCAGGCAATGAGTATCCCGACAATAAAGCCCGCTGCCAGATTCGTGGCCAGGGTAATACCCAGCATCAGCGTGGTGACGAAGTAATCCTTGCGACATTCCAGATCCCTGATCGTCATCGTTAGCTCCAGGCCGGCAAACACGAGCAACACACCGAGGATCGACAGGGGCAATAGGTTAAGCACGTTGATGATATGGCTACCGAGGAAAAGGGCCAGGGCGGTTAATGACCCGCCAATAATCAGATTGGAACCCGCGGTACGTGCGCCGAACCGATAGTGTGCCGCCAGTCCGCCCGCACCATGGCATAACGGCATACCCCCGAATGTGAAGCTGAAAAAATTGGCCAGTGCCATGCTCACACAGGCCTTTATGTTGGTCAGCTTCGCCGATCGTACGCCAAAGTACTGTTTGGAGAGATCCGTATATGCCAGGACCGCATTGCCCAGCGTCATGGGCAATTGGGGCAGCACCAGGGTAAACAGGGCGAAAGTAAAATCCACTGTATCCGGAAAGCCGAATGGCAGCACCTGCGGCAAGTGCAGGCCGAAACCCCAGGATCCCGGTTCCATCGGCTGACCAAACAACAGCCCAAGCAGCAGCCCTCCCGGTATCACAACCAGGGCCGCAGGCGCTCTTTTATTATCGAGCAATAACAACGTAACGATGGCAGCAATAATCCCGATCACCAGACCAATCGGCACAGGACCGATGGCCTGAATCGTGAGATACGGCTCCACCGCGTGTTGCATGGCCTGAAGTTGCGACGTACCGATAATGAATTGAATACCGCTGTAGATCAGCAGCGCCCCGGTAGAAAGCTGCACCCCACGAATGACCGATTTCGGAGTGAATTTTCGAATAACTTCAATAGTTCCGGTCAATCCGATGAGCAGCAGCAATGAGCCCATTAGCAGCGTCGAAGCCGCGATTTGCTCGGCACTCATGGCGGTGGCTATGGCATAGGCACCGATGACCTTCATCGGCTGAACCGGTACCGTAATCCCGAAATACAACCCTGCAGCAATGTAGAAAATACCGATACTCAGGAACAGCCCCATGGGCTCGAGGCCGTTGAACAGCACCATGGCAATGGCAATAGGCAGCAAGGTACCGATATCGCCCAACGACCCGGCCAGTTCCATGCGATCAAACCTGAAGCGTTCAGACATAGATACTCACTATATTCCCCTCTGACAAGGTTACAGCATTATCCATGGTTTTAACCATAATCATGCGTGGCTGCCGCTATACAGCCAGTGCCTGTTTACTCAATCTATTTCTATAACTATTTATATAGCAAGAGAAACCATCAATTTTTAAAGATTATTATCAGCTAGCCGATTATCCATAGTAATCGGCTGGTTTACCTAACCTGTCTTGTTGCAGTAACCCTGCCGTAATTGCTGAACTTCGAGTCAGCTTATAACAACTATACATCCCAAACGCCAGGAGATAGGACCAGGAGATACATATGGACAAGGCTACATTGATGCAACAACTTCGTGCCGCTAAAAGTGCTCATATTCAATGGCGCGCACGAGCCCAGGCACTCGTAAGCGGACTGGAGCTTGATGAGAATTCGATTCCGGTTTTACACACTGATTGCAAATTCGGAAAGTGGTATTACGGTCATGGTCAGGTACTTAGCCACATCCCTGCATATCGTGAGATCGATGAAATTCACGAAAGACTTCACCTTACCTATATGACAATTTTCAAAACACTATTCGGGGATGATGATCGATCAAAGTTAAGCAAACTGTTTGGCTCATCGAAAAAACATGATCAAAGCAAATTAAAAAAAGCGTCATTAATTTTGCCTGAACTAGTTGATATTTCCAAAGAGATGCTATTCACGATCGAAACCCTGGAAAACCATATAAGAAAAATGTCAGAAGAGGAAGTACTCAGTCTGGGTTAGCACCCTCACACAGTCGATGAACAACTCGCCGTGTCCAGAAGTGATAAGGAATCATCTTCTTTCCATTCACCGCTGGATGGCACTGACCCTTGAATTTTCACTCTGAGTTCATCATTGGTAATATGGATTGTCAGGGCAGCAGGGTTTCGGCAAAATGATAGCCGAACAGGGTCACGCCTTCGCGTTCATAAAAACGATGCGCGTCCTTTCGTTGTGTTCCGGAGTCAAGATGCAACTGATTACAGCCTCCCCTTATCGCATATTCCCGCAGCCACGAAAGGACGTTGGCACCAATGCCCTTCGAACGATACGTAGCCAACGTGACAAGATCATCCACGTACATAAACCGGCCCCAGGCCAGGTTTTCCCGGATCCAGAAGCCGGCTACCGCGACAATACCTTCCGGCTGTTGCACAAAGGCCAGCCGATAGCC
>JBECKZ010000153.1:0-7170 GCA_040235555.1 Thiohalomonadales bacterium
TTGCAGGCTGGCTGGTCGGATGTGGGGGCGTGGGATGCTTTATGGGATATCACCGACAAAGATGAGCTGGGAAATGTCGTCAAAGGCGATGTTGTCAGTATTGATTCACGAAATTCCATGTTTCTGAGTGAAGGTCGCCTTCTTGCCGGGGTTGGCCTGGACAGTATGGTTGTTGTGGAGACAGCCGATGCTGTATTGGTAGCGCACAAAGATCGGGTACAGGATGTCAAAGAAGTGGTTACCTGGTTGAAATCCGAAGGTCGGGATGAGCATCTGATTCACCGTCGGGTATACCGGCCCTGGGGGTGTTACGAAGGTATCGATGTCGGCGAACGGTATCAGGTCAAACGCATAACGGTCACTCCCGGTGCATCATTGTCGTTGCAAATGCATCACCATCGTGCAGAGCACTGGATTGTTGTCAAAGGTACGGCCCGCGTTACTTGTAACGATGACGTCTTCATTTTGTCGGAAAATGAATCAACCTATATTCCAATAGGTACCCGTCATCGCCTGGAAAATCCCGGGACGATTCCCCTGGAAATGATTGAAGTGCAGTCTGGCAGTTATCTGGGCGAAGACGATATTGTCCGTTTTGACGACATCTATGGCCGGGACAAGGAAAAGTAAACCGGGATGCCTGATATCCCGGTAATCACTATTGATGGTCCCAGCGGCTCAGGCAAAGGCACCATCAGTCGGCGTTTGGCCAGTTTATTAGGCTGGCACTTCCTGGACAGTGGTGCACTCTATCGCCTGGTTGGGTTGGGTGGTGCCCATCACGAGATTGCTAACACAGATGTGGAAAAAATTGCGGCTTACGCCCGTCAGCTGGATGCACGATTCGAAGCCGACGATCCCGACCAGGAACCCAGGATATATCTTGAAGATCAGGATGTTACCTCAAATCTGCGTACAGAGACCTGTGGCGAATTAGCCTCTCAGGTCGCCGCCATTCCGGCGGTAAGGGAGGCGCTGCTGGAGCGACAACGTAATTTTCAACAAGCCCCGGGTCTGGTTGCTGATGGACGGGACATGGGCACCACCGTGTTTCCCCAAGCGGAACTAAAAATATACCTCACTGCCAGTGTGGAAGTGAGAGCACAAAGACGATATAAACAGTTGAAAGAAAAGGGAAATAATGTTAGTCTCAGCGCCCTTGTACAGGACATCGCTCAGCGGGATGCACGGGACAGCTCCCGGTCTGTCTCTCCTCTCATACCGGCACCTGATGCCGTTATCGTAGATACCTCCGAGATGGATATTACGCAGGTGATCAATCATGTACAGGAAATTGTGCGTCGGGCCTTGCCTGATGTCACGCTGGGTGGCCTGCGGGCCGAACATTAACCAACACCGCGGTCTTCGGGCCGTTAGCAACTCGCCGGGCATCGCCTGGCCAAGGTAACAACTCCATGAGCGAAAGCTTTGCCGAATTATTTGAAGAATCCCTTGCCAAAACCAAACTCGCCCCGGGCACCATCATCACTGGGACCGTCGTTTCTGTAAAAGATGATTTCGTGATCGTCAATGCCGGTCTTAAATCCGAAGGCGTCATTCCCATTGAGCAATTTAAAGATGACCAGGGCAACATCAGCGTTGAAGTGGGTGATGCCATCGATGTTGCGCTTGATGCAGTGGAAGACGGCTATGGTGAGACCCGCCTGTCACGTGAAAAAGCCAAGCGCGCTGAAGCCTGGAAACGCCTCGAAGCTGCGCATGAAGCGGGCGAAACCGTTATGGGTATCATCACCGATAAGGTTAAGGGTGGCTTCACCGTTGATCTGAGTGATATCCGTGCCTTCCTGCCAGGTTCATTGGTAGATGTGCGTCCGGTACGCGATACCAGCTATCTGGAAGGCAAGGAACTGGAATTTAAGGTGATCAAACTGGATCGCCGCCGCAACAACGTGGTCGTATCTCGTCGCGCAGTTGTCGAAGAGGAAAGTACCGAAGAACGTGAACAGCTGATCTCCAACATGCAGGAAGGCTCCATCGCCAAGGGTATCGTCAAGAACCTGACCGATTACGGTGCTTTCGTCGACCTGGGTGGTATCGACGGTCTGCTGCACATCACGGATATGGCGTGGAAGCGCGTCAAACACCCGAGCGAGATCGTGAATGTCGGTGATGAAATCACCGTCAAAGTCCTGAAGTTCGACAAGGAACGTATGCGTGTTTCCCTCGGTCTCAAACAAATGGGTGACGATCCATGGGTCGATATCGCTCGTCGTTATCCGGAAGGCAAACGTCTGTTTGGCAAGGTCACCAATATTGCTGACTACGGCTGTTTCGTCGAAATCGAAGACGGCGTAGAAGGCCTGGTGCACGTGTCCGAAATGGACTGGACCAACAAGAACATCCACCCCAGCAAGGTTGTACAACTGGGTGATGAGGTAGAAGTGATGGTCCTGGACATCGACGAAGAACGTCGTCGTATTTCTCTTGGCATGAAGCAGTGTCAACCGAACCCTTGGGAAGCCTTCGCCCAGAAATTCAACAAGGGTGACAAGGTCTCCGGTCAGATCAAATCCATTACCGACTTTGGTATCTTCATCGGTCTGGATGGTGGTATTGATGGTTTGGTGCACCTGTCCGATATCTCCTGGAACGACACTGGAGAAGATGTGGTTCGCAACTACAAGAAGGGTCAGGAACTGGAAGCCGTGGTGCTGGCAGTCGACCCGGAACGCGAGCGTATTTCCCTGGGTATCAAACAACTGGAATCCGACCCCTTCACCAATTTCGTGGCGGTTAACCCCAAAGGCAGCATCGTCAAGGGTAAGGTCACAGATGTGGATGCCAAGGGTGCAGTTATCGACCTGGGTGATACCATAGAAGGTTATCTGCGCGCTTCCGAAATCTCTCGCGACCGCGTGGAAGATGCCCGAGCCCATCTGAATGTCGGTGATGAAGTTGAAGCTAAATTCACCGGAGTCGATAAAAAGAACCGGACTATCAACCTTTCGATCAAGGCCAAGGACAGTGAGGACGAGAAAGCCGCCATTGACGACTATAATCGTTCAGCTGCTCCGGCAACCACAACTTTAGGTGATATACTTAAAGAAAAGATGGAAAGTAACGACGACCAATAAAATACCGGGATGCGGGGCTTCAGCCCCGCATATTCGGACGGAGTGATTAATAATGACAAAATCAGAATTAATCGAGATTCTTTCACAAAAGCAGAAACAGTTGGCCTACAAGGATGTGGAATTGGCGATCAAAACCATGTTGGAACACATGGCACAAAGCCTGGCCACTGGCGAGCGGATTGAGATTCGCGGCTTTGGAAGTTTCTCCTTGCACTACCGTCCACCGCGTGTGGGTCGTAACCCAAAAACCGGGGATTCTGTCGAACTTGGGGCGAAATATGTCCCTCATTTCAAGCCAGGCAAGGAATTGCGTGAACGCGTCAATGAAAGCATGGGACAGGTCGAAATCACCGATTAAGACAAAATATGAGTAGTATCTCGCACCGGCATTGAAGGTCAAACCTTCATGCCGGTGTTTTTTTGTGGGGATTTTAAAAAGAGTATGGAAGGCGGAGAATCGTGATGTCCAAGCTAATTTACACAATCCTTGTCCTGGCAGTTATCCTGTTTGGCATTATATTCGCCATACTCAATGCGGATAATGTGCAGCTAAATTATTATTTTGGTAGCCAGCAGCTTCCCTTGTCTCTTGCGCTGGTTTTGTCCATGATTGTCGGTGCACTCCTCGGTGTATTTGCAAGTATCGGTCTTATCTTGCGAAGCCGGAAGGAGGTTGCCAAATTACGCAAGGCATCTGAAATTGCTGAAAAAGAAATTGCAAACCTGAGAGCTATTCCGATTAAAAACACACATTAATGTTTTCTACGCCATTTCTGTATCTGTTTTTGTTATTACCGGTTGCTGCGCTATCGGGGTGGCTAATTGGCCGACGTGAGCGTCAAAAAACTGCTCCACGACTGGGTGGCGAAATTCCCCTTGGCTATATCCGTGGTCTGAATTTCCTGTTAAATGAACAGCCCGATAAGGCCATTGATATCTTCATCCAGTTACTGGATGTCAACAGTGATACGGTAGAAACGCATCTGGCATTAGGTAGTTTGTTCAGGCGGCGGGGAGAAGTCGATCGTGCCATACGTATTCATCAGAATCTGATCGCCAGGCCAACCCTGAATGCAGAGCAACGCATGCACGCCCTGAACGAACTGGGACAGGATTATATGCGCGCAGGTCTGCTTGATCGGGCTGAGGCATTATTTAGTGAACTCATTGAGACAGGCCCCCATACAATTACCGCACTTCAGCAGTTGATAGATATTTATCAACAGGAAAAGGACTGGGAAAAGGCGATTGATATAGCGCGCAAACTGTCGATTAAAATGGGTAAAAGTCAGGATAATGTAATCGCCCACTATTATTGCGAACTCGCCGAACAGGAACTACGTGCTAATGAAACCCACAAAGCTCTTAAATTTGTTAAGAAGGCTTTGAACACGGATCATAATTGCGCGCGTGCGAGCATTCTGGAAGGTGATATTGAGCATCAACTGGGTGATGTCAAGACAGCAATTCGTGCCTACCGCCGAGTTGAAGATCAGGATAGCGATTATATTCCGGAAATTCTGGAGTCATTGACAAACTGCTATCGGGAGTTAAATCGTATAGATGAGATGATTGTCTACCTGCGTGAAATTCTGGGCAGGCAGGGCGGGATCTCAGTAATGCTTACTCTTGCGGAATTGATTCGAGAACGTGAGGGTAACACGGCTGCTGCTGAATTTATCGCGCTACAACTGCAGAGCAGACCTTCGGTCCGCGGTATGGATCGACTAATTGATTTGGCACTCAATTTGATTAAGGGTCCTGGACAGGAAAAACTCGAAGTACTAAAGAATGTGACCACCCAGTTGTTAGTCGATAATCCGGTCTATAAATGCGATATCTGTGGTTTCAGCGGTAAAACATTACATTGGCAATGTCCGGGATGCAAAAGCTGGAATACGGTGAAGCCTATTCAGGGCGTGGAAGGGGAATAATGAGTTTGCAAACTAAAGTAATAGTGGCATTGGATTATCCTGCAGTGCAACCGGTTATGGATTTTGTTAGCAGAGTCGATCCAGAACTGTGCAAACTCAAGGTCGGAAAGGAATTATTCACCAGGGCTGGACCGCAATTAGTTGAATCACTGGTGAAGAGTGGGTTTGATGTCTTTTTGGATTTGAAATTTCACGATATTCCAAACACGGTAGCTGCTGCCTGCCGGGCGGCGTGTGAACTTGGGGTCTGGATGTTAAATGTGCATGCATTGGGTGGACATGAGATGATGCTTGCTGCGAAAGATGCTGTTTCACAATCTTCCCACCAGCCACTTTTAATTGCCGTGACCATTTTGACCAGTATGAACGAAGCCGCATTAAAAGAAGTCGGGCTGACCAAATCACCTCAGGAACATGTGCTCGAACTGGCATCTTTGGCACATCATGCCGGACTGGATGGAGTGGTTAGTTCAGCGCTGGAAGTACAAGTCTTGAGAAAACATTTCGGGCCGGAATTTCAGTTAATTACGCCTGGGATTCGTCCTAAGGATTCGGCAATTGGCGACCAAAAACGAGTTATGACACCGGTAGAGGCGATTACCAGTGGCGCGAGTTTTCTGGTGATAGGGAGACCGATTACGCAGGCAACAGATCCTATTAATGTACTTATGCAAATAAATCAGGATATCGGCAGCATTCTCGATTTGTAGGAAAATCCTTACGTCGGATTCAGGATTTACTGATATGTGATTTCATGAGCCTTTGTCATAATTCTTTCACTTTATCAACAAGTGACTTAAGGAGAGACATTATGGTTATCATGAAGAAGCTAGGGATGGCTGGGTTGATTGCTGGAATGCTGATTGCCGCCGCAGGTGTGTACGCAGATCCAGTAAATATTAATACTGCTGATGCTCAGACGTTAGCAGCAAATATTAAAGGTGTCGGACCCAAAAAAGCACAAGCAATCATTGTTTACCGTCGGGATAACGGCCCTTTTAAATCCATTCACGAGCTTGCAAAAGTAAAAGGGATAGGTGAAAAGCTTATTGCCAGAAACAAAGCAGATTTATTGTTGAGTGATGTGGCAATAAAAAAATCTAAGAAGTAATTTATTTAGTTGCTGGTTAAAACAGGGGCAAGGCATTTTATTATGCCTTGCCCCTGTTTTCGCATATACAGTAATAATATGAGTATCCAGCGTATCAGATATCATTTACCAGTAAATCTATTTCCATCCTGCAGTAAATGTTAGAACATACCTTGGTCCTTGGTCCTTGGTCCTTGGTCCTTGGTCCTTGGTCTTGAAAGAATATAAATTGAGAGGAAGGTTTGATTACAGTAGTAAAATGTATAGACAGCATATCCACATGTTACTTGGAAATTCATGGGGTTATTTAGTATTATTGTGTATCCGTATATGCAAGGGCAATTCACTCTGCTATCACTCTGTAACTCTTTGTTTTTAAATAATAATTAACATAATATTAGAAAGGTATGCGCTAAATGAAAGTGACAATTTTCGGTACGGGTTATGTCGGATTGGTGACAGGGACCTGCCTTGCTGAAGTGGGAAACGATGTTCTCTGTGTTGATGTGGACAAGAATAAAATCGATCTGCTTAACAATGGTGGAATCCCAATTTATGAACCGGGTCTGGAAGAGTTGGTCGCTAAAAACCGTAACCACGGGAAGCTGAACTTTACGACTGATATTGAAGCAGGTGCCAAACATGGGTTGTTCCAGTTTATCGCCGTGGGGACACCTCCGGATGAAGATGGTTCCGCGGATCTTCAATACGTGCTGAGTGTTGCCGAAACCATTGGCAAGTATATGGATGAGTACCGTGTCATTATCGATAAATCAACAGTGCCTGTAGGTACTGCGGATAAGGTCAAAGACAAAGTGCAAAGCATGCTCAGTTCGAGAGGGACAAATCTGGACTTTGATGTTGTCTCTAATCCGGAGTTTCTCAAGGAAGGTGCTGCTATTGATGATTTTATGAAGCCTGATCGCATTATTGTTGGGACGGATAATGTGCGTACTGCGGAGTTGCTAAAAGCATTGTATGCCCCATTTAATCGAAATCATCAAAGATTAGTGATTATGGATATTCGGTCGGCAGAATTAACCAAGTATGC
>JBECKZ010000191.1:0-4791 GCA_040235555.1 Thiohalomonadales bacterium
CTGCAGGCGCGTACTAACGTATTTTCTCGCCCAACCCTGCATGCAGGCGATATTACCCGCATAGCAATACGCAGTCTGTTGTTTCAGCCCACAAAAGTCACGTGTTAGAATATACACAAACTCAGGATAACCATTCGTTACCAATGACTCCCCAGGAATATTGCCAGAATAAAGCCGCCCAGAGCGGTTCGAATTTTTACTATAGTTTTCTCAGCCTGCCTGCTGACAAGCGAGATGCTATCACGGCACTCTATGCCTTTTGCCGTGAAGTTGATGACATCGTTGACAGCCCTGGTGAGACACAGATCAAACAGATCAAACTCGACTGGTGGCGGCAGGAAATCGGAAACCTGTTTGATGGCAAACCTCAACACCCCATTACACGCGCACTGGCAAACCATATTCAGCAATTTACACTGGCACAGGAATATTTTCTGGAAATACTCGATGGTATGGAAATGGATCTGCATGGATCACGCTATCGCGATTTCAAGGAACTGAGCTTGTATTGCTACCGCGTCGCCGGTGTTGTCGGCATTCTGTCAGCCGAAATTTTCGGTTATCAGGACAGACAAACACTCAAGTACGCACATAACCTGGGCATGGCCTTTCAATTAACCAATATCATTCGTGATGTCCATGAAGACATCCAGCATGATCGCGTCTATCTGCCACAGGATGAGCTGACTGAATACCATGTCACAGAAGAAGATATTCGCCAGCGTAAACATACTGAATCTTTTGACCGATTGATGAAATACCAAATCGAACGCGCGACGGACTACTATCATCGTGCGATGAACCAATTGCCTGACATCGATCGACATGATCAGCTTACCGGCATCATCATGGCTGCAATTTATCAGCAACTACTCGTTGAAATTGACCGTGACGGCAGGAAGGTACTTGATCACCGCGTAGCCCTCACACCGTTACGCAAACTGTGGATTGCCTGGCGAACTAGCCGTCGCGAACATCGCCGTTACCGACAGAAATTGCGTCACAGACATCATGCCTGATAATCAGGAATCCATCGTTATCGTCGGTGGGGGTTGGGCCGGTCTTGCCTGTGCCGTGGAATTAACCACATTGGGTCATCCCGTCACTGTACTCGAATCTGCCCGTCAACTCGGTGGACGTGCTCGACGCGTCGCATTCAATGAACAGACTGTCGATAACGGACAACACATTTTTGTCGGTGCCTATCATCACACCCTTGAATTGCTTAAGCATCTTGGTGTTTCGCAGGATGAATCACTCCAGCGGCAGGAACTGGATCTGTTCTTGCTGCAGACCAACAAACACAAGTTCCAGTTTCAGCTGCCACATCTGCTCAGCCCCCTAAACCTGCTTGTAGGTTTGCTTCGCGCCAAGGGTTTTAGTCTGAAAGATCGCTGGCGGGCCTTTCTGTTTGGACTGCACCTGTTCAGTAATACCCTGATGTCAGAAGAAGATACGAGTGTGGCTGAATTATTGGATTCACAACACCAAACCTCAAATACAATCCTGGCCTTATGGGAACCAATCTGTCTTGCCTCCCTGAACACACCAATCGAAGAGGCATCGGCTCAAATTTTTATTCGCACCCTGCATGACAGTTTTTGTCGTTCATCGTGGGATGCCGACATAATCATACCCCGTGTCGATCTGGGGCGACTGTTGCCGGATGGCGCCTTTGATTACATTGAACAACACAGTGGATTTGTGCATTTGAGCCAGCGCGTTACAGAGTTAGTTATCGAACAACGCCATATCACTGGTGTAAAATGTGATGATAAAAAATATGAGGCGAGTCATGTCGTCCTCGCGACCCCTCCCTACATTAGCCAGTCATTATTAAAAAAACATACTGCGATGCATGACATTGCCTATAACCTGAGTGGATATGATTATCACCCAATTTGCACTGTCTATTTACAATACCCAGACAGCGTTCAGACCGATCGGCCACTCCAGGGATTACTTGGCACAACGGTACAGTGGCTTGTTGATCGTCGTATCAGTGGACAACCAGGACTAATTGCTGCCGTTATCAGCGGACCAGGGGCGCATATGCAGCTTGATAATGAACAACTGGCCGCTCTTGTCCAGGACGAACTCCAGCAAATGTTTCCACATTGGCCGGCAGCGAATTCCGTCATGGTCATCAAGGAAAAACGTGCAACCTTTAGTTGCCGTGCCGGCATTAACCAGTTGCGCCCATCCAATCGGACACCGGTGCGCGGGCTCTGGCTGGCCGGGGATTACACAAATACAGGTTATCCTGCGACAATCGAGTCCGCCGTGATCAGCGGACAACAAGCTGCACAATGGATCCATCAAGAGGTAATAAAAGCATGAGTGAAACAACTACCCCCGACATCGAACTGAAATCATTTCAACCCGATGACGGACTGTTATCCGGACGCAATATCTTGATCACTGGCGCTGGTGATGGAATCGGTCGCGCACTCGCCCTGGGTTTTGCACGTTACGGCGCGACCGTTATCCTGTTGGGTCGCAAGGTCAAAAAGCTCGAAGCGGTTTATGATGAAATTGAGAATGCAGGTTATCCACAACCGGCCATCTACCCACTTGATCTGGAAAAGGCCCCCCCAGGTGCATTCGATCAGCTCGGTCAGGTACTGGCAGAAAACTTTCCACAACTTGATGGCCTTGTGCAAAATGCCGCCATCGTCGGTCAACACTCACCCATGCTGTCTGTCGATCCACAAATTTGGCAACAGGTGCTGCAGGTCAATCTGACTGCACCCTATCTCATCACGCGCAGTTGCTATCCCTTGTTGAAAGCCGCGCCGTCCGCTTCGCTTATTTTTACTTCCGATGCCGTTGCCAGCCACGGACGGGCATTTTGGGGTCCATATGCTGTCGCCAAGGCGGGACTGGATAATTTCATGCAGATCATTGCAGATGAGTGGGAGAATCATACGAACATTCGAGTGAACTCCCTCGATCCTGGCCCGGTTCAGACATGGATGCGCCGCCAGATTTTTCCCGGTGAAGACCCACAGTCAATACCAACACCTGAAGATTGCCTACTGCCCTTCCTGTACCTGATTGACGGGCAGCAGCATAGTGTTCGGGGACAACGTTTATGCTGGGATAGCGAGTCCATTTCCCTGTCGAAAATTTGACGACGCTAGTAGCAATCTGTACCCACCAGCTGCCGGTTCTCTCCATGGCTGGCTAACTATTTGTTTCATAAGCTAATCTCACTAATTCATCGTCACTTGCAGTTGGCTGGGACAGCCCTCAGCTACCGCCAATGTTAAATTTTGTTAATTTTTGAGATATTTCACAAAATTGGGTGGGCCCCTTAGGATTTGTGAGTAAAATACGTTAATAGCAGTAAGCGGATTATATAAAGGCATCCTTTCCATGAATTACCTTGATCAACTCGACCAAATGCTGGATGCGAACTTTCGTATTGTCAGTATTGAGACATATGATCCGGAACGCGTCACCGAACTGTTTACCCAACTCAGTCGATTCAGTAACAAGGCCTTTTACTTGTGGCAAGGTGAGCAAGGCCTGCATCGGATAGGCGCTGCGCATATTACCATCCCGCGTACCAATACCGCACGCGAACTCCTCACCCATATTGACGCCAGCAAACACTTTGGCGTGTATGTACTGCGTGATTTCAATTCATCACTGGAAGATGATAAAAATATTCAGGCTCTGATGAAAATCGCATCCGGTGACGTCGAAAAGGTTGTCGTCCTGCTCAGCGATTTTATTGATCTTCCAAAAAGCCTGAAACCTTTCACACTTCGTTCCAAGCACCAGATGCGACAAGCCGGCTGATCGAACACTTAGCGTTCCAGTTACACCCTCTTACTTTCATTCATTCCGCACTGATACAACGTCGTCGTAGGCAGCATTCTCTGCACAGCGGTTTGTTGCGGCAGAAATATTTGGCGTGATGCACAATTAGCGCGTGGCATTCATTAAACACCGCCACCTGGTGCTTTACTCTGGACAATTTATTTTCAAACAGGCTTCTTAACGTTTCATACGATTCATCACCGCTGATGATCGCCAGACGCCTGAACAAACGGCGAGTATAGGCATCAATCACAAAGACTGGACGCTCGAAAGCGTAAAGCAAAATATCATCTGCAGTTTCCGGTCCAATACCGTTAACCTCCAACAATCGTTTACGCAGGGTTAACGTAGTTAAACGTTGCAGGTTTCGTTGACCGCCGGACTCGAGATACCAGTGGCAAAAATTTTTCAAGCGTGTTGCCTTGACATTGAAATAGCCTGAAGGAGTTAACAGGCGCGCCAGATGTTTGTGTGGCATTGCAATAATTTGCGTAGCCGACAAGGCCTTTTCCTGTTTCAAATTATCGATTGCACGTTCGACATTTACCCAACTGGTATTCTGGGTCAGCACCGCACCCACCATGACCTCAAAGGGGGATTCACCCGGCCACCAGTGTTGTGGTCCATAGGCATGAAACATGTGTTGATATATTTGATAAATTGTCAGGCTTGCCATAGTTTCTGATTTTCCTGGCACGCCAATAGGGTGTGGTAAATCCAATTTGAGTACAACCCCGGCCAGTTCATACTGACCGGGGTTGTTTACCTTGCCGTGTTGATCACGAAACTAAGCACTCAGTAATACAGCGGTAAACTGGCGACAATCAACACCAAGGCAATCAGCGCGAGGATATGGATGCGCATTTGACTACCCCCTTCTTTTTATTTTTGTGTTTTTACGCCCCCGGCTTGCCGGTGACGTGCTTCGGGCTTTCGGCTGTGCTTGCTCCTCCAGACCCACGG
>JBECKZ010000236.1:0-12746 GCA_040235555.1 Thiohalomonadales bacterium
CGCTGCAAACAGTATGTGACCGCGCATCACAGCCTTGCGGAATTTCACGGGCTGGCGGAGCAACCGATCGTGTTGCACTTGCCGTTTATTGGAGCCATGGAGGCCGGCGTCAGCAGCCTGCCGGTGATCACGATCTTGATCGCCGCTGTCGATGCGTTTAATCCCTGCGCCTTTTTCGTCTTAATGTTCTTGTTAAGTCTGATGTTACAAAGTGGCCAACGTCGGCGCATGTTGCTGGTGGGCGGGGTGTTCGTGTTTTTCTCCGGCCTGTTGTATTTCCTGTTTATGGCTGCCTGGCTCAACCTGTTTCGCGTGATCGGACAGCTTGAACTCATCACGATAGGGGCAGCCGTCGTGGCATTGTTGATCGGATTGATTAATATCAAGGATTTTTTCTGGTTTAAGCAGGGCGTGTCTCTAACCATCTCCGAGCAGGCAAAACCCAAATTGTTTCAGCGCATGCGTGCGTTGTTGCAGGCGCGTTCACTGTTAACGTTAAGCCTGGCAGCCAGTGGTCTGGCCCTGTTTGCCAACCTGTACGAGTTTTTATGCACCGCCGGTTTTCCCATGGTGTACACGCGGATTCTGACCCTGAGTGACCTGTCGAGCATGCAGTACTATGCCTACCTGCTGTTGTACAACATCGTGTATGTGATTCCATTACTGGTGATTGTACTGTTGTTTGTCGTAGCCATGGGGACACGTAAGTTGCAGGAAGGTGAGGGCCGTCAGTTGAAGCTCCTGTCTGGCAGCATGATGCTGGTGTTGGGCATAGTGCTATTGATCTCACCAAATGTTCTGCAAAACCTGCTGGCGACCATTCTGATTTTGGCGGGCGCGATCCTGCTCAGTGTGGTATTGGCCTACCTTGAGCGGCTTGGTCACAGAGGTTGGCAGAAGAAACGATCAGTCTGATCCGCCACAGATCAGGGGATCTGCAAGTTAAGAAAATAGCCGAGCATGTAATTCAAATAGGGGATTGCGCAGTTGGCGTGATCCGCCGGTACGCCTACAGGCGGTACGCAGTCCATGATTGCGACATCGGTTGCACCGTTCGTGCTCATGGTGGTCTGTGCTGTAATCGCATTGGCATAGGGCACTGTGATGTCGTCAATACCATGATAAAAAACCACCGGCGCCTGCGGTGCCCAGTCGTACACGCTATTTTCCGCCAGGCGGGCCTTTGCCTCGGTTTCGCCCGTGGAAGAAAAGTAATCGCTCAGGAACGTTGGCGTAAATAAATCCGCGGTAACGTTCGTCAGGGCGGCATCGATTTGGTCACCGGTGTAATCCCCGTAAAAATCATTATTCACCGGATTTACATAGGCAGCCTGAAATATATCGCTGATCCGATTCCAGCCATAAATATCGTCATAGGCCTTAAACACAAAAGCCACGTTGGGTGCATACGGCAGGGTTATGCTGCTAAGTAATGTGTCGGCTGTCCCAAGCAGGTCGTACGGACCATCGCCGGCCACATCGGCGGTTACCGTGAACTCCGACGCATACTGTTGTTGCATGGCTTTGTGGGTCGCAACGCTGGCATAACCGCCTTCCGAATAACCTGCCAGGAAAAGCTGGCCATTCAAACCGATGTAGTTATCGGCCAGATAGTGTTTGGCAGCACGCAACAAGTCGATGGTGGCATTGGCCGAGCTTTCGGCGTGCAGATAAGGATGCAGCTCGGCCACAGAGGCGCCATAACCGATGTAGTCGGGAACGGTGACGATAAAATTCGTGGATGCGACAAGCGCAGCGACGAGTGACAATGTGGCGTTATTGGTGGGTGCATCGTTGTTGCTGTAAGTGGTTCCATTATCATAACTCAGCAAGGCGGCAGTGCTGCCAAGACCATTTTGCGGAATGGCAAGCAGGCCGGATGCCTGCAATAAGTTACCGCTATGATCGGCTGTCCAGTACACGACTTTATAGACGTTCACCGTGTAGAACATCAGGTTTTGATAGTAGGTAAACAAACCGGCATTTGTGGAATTTGACAATAAATTTTAGTCCAAAAATATCACAGCATGCCTGCGTAAAGGAATGCAAGGTTTTTTTCATATTCTTTACAATTGGAAAGGGAGTTCCCGGTAGTCCATCTGCCGGCATGAATTGAGCTGGGGTGATGATCGCTATTCCTGACGCACCGAATGTATATCGAAATTTTCTGGTCAGTGGCGCGCGGAGAGTTCGGCACTGGGTAACTGAAACGAAAACGTCGTGCCGGCATCCGGTCGTGAGGCGACATCAATGGAGCTGTTATGCAGTTGTATGATGCGCTTGGCTATGGCGAGCCCCAGGCCGGTGCCGTCTTCAGCACGATGTTTGTCCACGCGGTAGAAACGTTCGAATATATGTGGCAGGTCGGCTTCAGGAATGCCGTGACCGGTATCGCTGATGCTGGTGGCCACGCTGTGTTGGCCGTGCATCAGGCTGATCCCGATCTGACCGCCGGCCGGTGTGTATTTGATCGCGTTTTCGATCAGGTTTTCCAGTACGCGCTGGATCAGACCGATGTCCGCTGAGACAAACGCAGGCTGTGTCGGGATGTGAGTAGTGAGTATCAGGTTTTTAGCCTGGGCCTCCAGTTGAAATTTCTGACTTACATCCTGGATGAGTTCACTCATGGAGAAGGGTTCAAAGTGCAAACGGGCATCCTGGTTTTCCAGGGTCGATAACTCGAATAGTTCAGAAATGAGTTTGCGCAGGCGTTCACTGTGCTGGTAGGCGATATTAATATAGTGTTTCTTCTCTTCCTCGCTCAACTCGGCATCTTTTAATGCCAGGGTTTCCAGGTAGCCCTGAAGGGAGGCCAGCGGCGTACGCAGGTCGTGCGAGACATTGGCCACCAGTTCACGGCGTGCAGTGTCGTTATGTTGCAGTAGCTTAACCTGTTGGATAATGCGTTCGGACATTTCCCGAAAGGTGATCCCCAGTTGATCAATCTCATCACCGGGACGACCATCAAAGCGAGTCGGCAGGGCCACGCTTTGTTGAAAATCGCTGTGTTTGAATTGTTCCATCCCGCGGGCCAGGGTCTGAATGCGTTTGGTGATATGGCGAAACAATACGAAACCGGCAAATCCGGCTATTAACAGGCTGAGGATAATGGCGCCGGTCCACAGACGCAGCATGTAACTCGATTGCAGCATATCCAGTACCGAGTCATAGGCCTGGCCACCAAGCACGACATAGAGATAGCCCTGTAACTTACCATTGTCACGAATTGCCGCGGCAGAGAAGACCTTGTTGCGATGCAGGTTGCGCGGGTCATTGCCCAGGATGGGCAAGTGCCGGTTGGCGGCAAGGAAACTCTTGATCGGTGCCAGATCGATATGCGTGCGTTTAACGACACCGGCTGGTGCGGAATAGGCCAGTAGCTTGCCGTCGGTGTCGACCAGATAGACTTCGATCAGTGGATTCACCACCATTAAACCCATGAACACCGATTGCAGTGCCTCCTGGTTGACACGGTGATCCACCAGTAAATCTTTTTCGCTCACAATATTTTGCGCCAGGCCCAGATTGAGTTTCTGGTTGAGTTCCTGCAAAAACATCGGTGTACTCCACACCGCGAAAATAATAAACACCGTCGACAGCAACAGCAACAGACCAAACAGCGTCACGATCAGTTTATTGGACAGGCGCCGGAACATGATTCTATGCATCCGGTTCGTCATTGAACTTATAACCGACCCCCCACACGGTCAGGATGTATTTCGGATGCGCCGGGTCTTGTTCGATCTTGCCGCGCAGGCGATTGATATGTGAATTTACGGTGTGTTCATAGCCTTCGTGACCATAGCCCCAGACCGTGTCTAGCAGTTGCATGCGTGAGTACACCCGGCCGGGATGGTTTACGAATTGTAATAACAGATCGAATTCTTTGGCGGTGAGATCAATCTGTTTGCCGGCAAGCGTGACCCGACGTTTGTCCACGTCGATGGACAGGTCACCGATCTGGCGACGGCTGCTGGTCTGATCGTTGTTGTCCTGCAGGGCTTCGCCGCGACGGAACTGTGCCTTGACGCGTGCCATCAGTTCCCGAATGCTGAATGGCTTGCTGACATAATCGTCGGCACCGACCTCGAGTCCCAGCACCCGATCCAGCTCGGAGGTCTTGGAGGTAAGCATCAGTATCGGCGTGTAGTGGGCATGGCTGCGGATGCGCCGGCATATCTCCAGCCCATCCATGCCGGGTAGCATCAGGTCAAGGATAATCAGGTCAAAATCCTGTTTTTCGGCCTTACTTAGCCCGTCCAGACCGTCGGCGGCAAGTTCCACCTGGCAATCGAGATCGCGCAGGTGCAACTGGATCAGATTAGCTATATCGGTGTGATCTTCGATCACCAATACGTGTTTACTCGGCATCATATCCCCAAGTGTAGGCAAGAAAGTTCACGTAATTATCACGGCAGAAATCGTGAAAGATTGAATAATAATGTAAGAGTATAGTGCAAACGGTGCAGTGCCTGTTTGCATCAGGGGAGAGAACGGATCGTCGTCAGTGGCTGTTATGGTTTGGTTTTTGGCATCAGGGTAGTCAAGACGGAAGACAGTGCCCGGTCCATCAGTGGCACATCGTTCATGACTTTGGCCTTGCCGTGACGGAGATCGTCAGCGAGTTCGATCAGGCTCTTGTCGGCGACGACATCGAATTTCCAGTTCAGGAAAGTATATTCACCCAGAAGGTCACTTTTCCAGGCGAGTTTGGCATGGCGGCGGTTGCCAGTCTTATCCTGGAATTCCACCCACTTACCCATCTCCAGGTGGCGGGCAAGGTCGAGGTATTCATCATTGATGGCATCGAGCATCGGGTCGTCTTCCCAGCCTTCGAGCACGATGTCCTCCAGGATCACCTTGTCGTCGCCGAGATAATCCTCGAGGCTGGCTGGCTTGTCGCTATTGGTCTGCATGTCAGCGTATTCGGCCTCGGTATTTGCGATGGCGTTGTTCAGTGCATTATTGCTGTTATGTGCTTGCGGGACGTTTTGGCCGCGTATGCTGGCGAGGTGATAAGGTTCCAGCGCCGCGAAGATGCCTTCGATTTCAGCCTGCGGGTAGTCAATCTGGTGGAGTCCGTCACGCAGGGTGGTAATGAGTTGGCGAATGATGTTGCCTAGTTTGTTTTTATCCAGTTTGATTTCCTTGGGTTCCACCGACCAGGCCAGGACATCGATAAAGCGGATCTGGGTCTTCCATAACGTGCTGTCTTCACCTTCGCTCAGGTAGGTCTGCAACATGACATCTTTCCACGGACCCAGGATGATATCGGCCACGACACCGGGCAGGGTACACCCGAGCAGGTGCTGTTCCAGGGTTTCACGCACCCATGCCCGTGCCAGTGCCATTTCTTCACGCTCCGACTGGCGGCGTTCAAGTTCATTGAGCAGTTTTGTCTCGCGCTGACGATTGGTTTGTAAAAACTGATCGAATTCCTGTTTGAGTTCACTGAACAGGGTGATGTCATTGGTAAATTCATCAAGGACACCTTGTACGATCTCATCGATCTTGTTCAGGATTGGATCATCTTCATCACTGCTATCGATGCCCAGTGCGGATTGTGCCAACAGATTGAGTAGATCGCGTGCGGGGTGGCCGTGACTGGAAAAGAACTGTTTATCGAGAATCGCGACCTTGAGCATCGGGATCTGCAATCGACGGATACTGGCCTTGGCGGACTGGGGTAGTTGCGGGTCATCCAGGATGTAATCGAAGATCAGACAGACCACATCGATCAGGTCATTGTCGACCGGGTTTAGCTGACGCGGTGCTTTGTCATTCCCTTCAGCAACATCCTGTAGCTGCACACGTACGAAATCGCCTACGGCATGGGCGCCGCCAGCGGGCATGGCACCTTCCGCATCCCGTTGTAACGTTGTTAAGGATCCGAGCAATTCCTGGGTTGTGTATGCCACGATCGGGCCACCGCCACCGAATATACTGCCAGCACCTGCACCGCCCGGTATACCGCTGGGTACACCACCCGGATATGTTCCACCAATGCCCGGGATACCGGTAAAGCCGCCGCCACTGCTGCGCTGTTGTGACAGGTAGCCCTGCAGTGTTGCCCACAGGTTGTCACCCTGCGCCGTTGCACCGCCTGCTGATACATGGCCAGCGGACATGGGTGCGGTGTGTGGCTGGGCGGCCATAGGCGGGATCAAAACCACTGCGTCGTTGTCGTTCTTGCGGATCGTGGTTTTAATCACTGGCAGGACATCCGCCTCGATAAATTCCTTATTAATATCGCTATACAGCGCCGCCAGCCCATGGATGCAGCTGAGGTCAAACAGCTTTAACAGGATGATGCGCACCTCCAGCATGAAGTTGGCATCCTCATTCGCCTTTGCATAGGCATTCACAATGGACTCGGCCCCAAACGGAATGGTGGCACTGTCCACTTCCTCCTGGTTGAGCAGGTAGGCCAGGCGTTTGTTGATGGCGGAAAGGTCTTGCGCGTAAAGTGAATGGATCTTTTGTACCAGGCGCTGGGTTGCGAGCGTGATCTCCAGATCATCTTCACTCACCAGCTCCAGTGCATCGTAATCAATTTTGCCCGGGACCGCCTGTTTGTGGCGCTGGCTAGGTTCGAGATATTGGGTAAAATTTTTATCCAGGTCAGCGAAAAAATTTTTCTCGATATTCGTGCGTTGCAGACGCACGAAGCGCATGGAATCAAAGTACAGGTTTTTGTCAGCGCCTTCACCGGCATGCTCAGCCAGCTTGAATAATGCATCGTCGGCGGTATCGAACATCGCCTGCATGATTTTGCGCACGTGCGTACTGGTCATGTCCTTGAAGCAATTCAGCAGACGGCGGGCCAGTACCTGACGTGACACAGCATCGTGTTTGTTATTTTCCAGGGAGATGACGTTATCGTTGCCGGTCATAGGTATTGTCTACCAACAATAAGTAAGGGAATGATAAATGCTACCGGGAAGACAATTTAAGTATCGACATGAATTGGCAAACGGGTAAGTGAACCCGTGTTGCAGGGTTCACAGTTTATCCAGTTGTCATGTCAATCCGGTCACAATTTGCATTTTCGATACAGATCTATTGTTCAAAACGCGGCGTATGGTGCCAGCTGACGAATGAAATTGCTGGTGAGATAAAGCAGTGTGTGCAGGCACAGTTTTTATCGCGCCTGGTGATGAGTTTATTCAGCGGCCCGGAGTTGTTCGCAGGCGATTTCACGCATACGGAATTTCTGCAGTTTACCCGTGACGGTCATGGGGAATTCGTCCACGAACCGGATGTATTTGGGGATCTTGTAATGGGCGATCTGATCTTTGCAAAAAGCCCTGATATCGTCTTCCGTGGCCTGCTGGCCGGCATGCAACTGGATCCAGGCCATGATCTCCTCACCATAGAATTTATCCGGGACACCAAATACTGCCACCTGGGCCACCTTGGGGTGAGTAAATAAAAATGCCTCGATCTCGGCTGGATAAATATTTTCGCCGCCACGGATGATCATATCCTTCAGGCGACCGGTGATACTGACATAGCCTTGTGCATCCATGGTGCCCAGATCACCAGAGTGACACCAGCCGGCTTGATCAATGGTTTTCGCAGTTGCCTTCTCATCGCCGTAGTAACCACGCATCAGGTGATAACCGCGAAAGCAGATCTCGCCAATAGTGTTAATGGCTACGGTCTGGCCATTGCTGGTATCAACAACCTTTACTTCCTGGTGCGGCAGGTTGACCCCGACGGTGTTGATACGATGTTCAAAGCTATCGTCGATGTGTGTTAAATGCGAAAGCGGGGACACTTCCGTTTGGCCGTAGCCGATCAGGATTTCCCTGCAGTGCATGTCGTGGATCACGCGTTTCATCAGTTCCGGAGGGCAGGGTGCACCGGCCATGATCCCGGTGCGCAGGCTGGATAGATCAAATTCCGTAAACCGCGGGTCTTCCAGTTCGGCAATGAACATGGTGGGGACACCGTGGACTGCGGTGCATCGCTCTTCGGCAATTGCCCGCAACACTGCAAAGTCATCGAAGTGTTCACTGGGTAAGACCAGGGTCGCGCCTACTGACAGGCATAACAGATTCGCCAGGACCATGCCGAAGCAATGATAAAACGGCACCGGTACGCACAGCCGATCCTGATCGGTGAAGTGCATGGCGCGTGCGGAGAAGTAGGCGTTGTTGAGAATGTTGTGGTGGGTCAGTAACACTGCCTTGGGAAAGCCGGTAGTGCCAGAGGTATACTGGATATTGATCGGGTCATCGCGATCCAGCTCGCTGGTAATCGTGTCGAGTTGCTCTGATGTAATATCTTCACCCGCAGTCAACACCTCCTGCCATACCAGGAAACCACTGTGCGGTCGTTGCGTGCCGGGTGGCTGCGCGGGGTCATACACTATCACACGGCGCAAGTGGGGAAACTCAGGATGCTGCCAGCTATCCGCTTGTGTATCCGCTAAAGGCGGGATCGCCTCGACCAACATCTGCACATAGTTGCTGCTGCGAAACCTCGGAATCAAAAACAGGCCCTGAACCTCCGAGCGTTGCAGGGCATAGCGTAATTCATGAAGACGATAGGCCGGATTGATGTTGACCAGGATGACACCAAGGCGCGCCGTGGCCATCTGCAACAATAGCCACTCGATGTTGTTGGTCGACCACACGCCAATGCGTTCACCCTTAGTAAAACCCAGTCCCAACAGGCCACGTGCCAGCTCATCCACGGCACGATCCAGTTCGCGATAATTCAGTCGCCGTCGTTGCGATAAACACACGATGGCGTCGTTGTCTGGAAATTGCTGGACGATGTGTTTGAAGTGTTGCGGGATGGTGCTGCCCAGTAGCGGTTCGTCACCACCGCGGTGCAGGTAACTTTCAATTAGCGGAGTCACGCCTCGCTGACACTTTGCCAGTAGTGATCGATGCGTGTTTGTATATCCGCGATCAGGCGGTCGTTGCGTACCGGTTCAAATAAATGGCGGAAGCGACCCTGGAGCTTCAGATAGCTCTCTACCGGTTCACGCTCGCGCGGGATCTTGGTGTGCACCACCTGGCCATCAACATATTCCTTCAGCGGCCAGACACCTGTCTTCACCGCCAGTTTTCCGATCTCAACCGTATCTTTTGGATCATAATCCCAGCCGGTGGGGCAAGGTGCCAGTGCCAGAATAAACCGCGGACCCTTGATGGTTTTGGCCTTTTCGATTTTGCGCGCCAGGTCCAGGGGTTCAGCGCCGATCACTGTCGCAACATAAGCCGGTTGGTGTGCGACCCAGATCGCAAACAGATCCTTTTTATACCCGGGGAAACCGGTACGACCCTGGCTGGTAGCGGTTTGGGCACCATGCGGTGTCGCACCGGAATATTGCTGACCGGTGTTACCATAGCCTTCGTTGTCATAGCAGATATAAAGATAATCGAGATTGCGTTCGATGGTACCGGAAGTGGCGGACAGCCCCATACCGTATGCCGAGCCATCTCCGGTTAGCGTGACGACCTGCAGATCTTCTTTTTCAGATATCCTGCCTTGTTGTTTGAGGATATCCAGTGCGTCGCGTACTCCCTGGGCACCGGCAGGGGCACTGGCCATGGCGGTGTACAACCAGGAGCCGCGAAACGGCGTAAACGGATAGACCGACAACAAGGTCATGCAACCAGCAGCGTTGACGAAGACTGTATTGCTGCCCAGCACATCGTAAATTTCGTGCAAGGCCTCCAGACCACCGCAACCAGCACACATGGGGGTACCGGTACCTAGCAGGTGAGTGGAGGGCAAATCTTTCATGCGGCGCAGAATGGTTTCGTTCATCAGTGTTGTCCTAATTCTTCACGCTCGACGTGTGCAATTGCCTGTAGCTTTTCAACTTCACGAAATTCGTTATGGGTGAACAACAGGCGTGGTGGAGGTGTTTCACCGCTGGCGACTGCTTTGCGTAGCACCGTGACCATTTCGAAAAATTCCTGGGTTGTGATATCGCGACCACCCAGGCCACCAATGAAACTGGCAAGTACCGCTGGCATGTCCGGTTTGCCATACAGTGCAGAGGCCAGTTCAGTATGCAGTATTCCCCCCATGCCCATGGACAGATTCTGATCGATGACCGCCACCGCCTGTTTGCCTTGCAAGAGCGAGACAAAGTTGTCACGGGGGAAAGGTCGCAACAGGCGCGGTCGCATCAGGCCCACATTCCAGCCTCCTTCACGCAGGCGATCGACAGCCTCTTTGGCCTTGGTGGCAAACGAGCCGATCATGACAAACACATAATCCGCATCGTCACAGCGGTAGGCTTCAATCTGTGGATAATGACGGCCGAAGAAATCGCGGAATTCGTTGGCCAGCTCATCATAGACCGTGAGCGCCTGTTGCGCGGCAAGGTGTATTTCATAACGGAAATAGGAATAAGGTCCGCCACCTAATACGGCGACTGCATGACTCAGGGGGGTACTGGCGCGAAACGCGAGATTTTCTTCTTCGTAACTGCCGACGAATTGTTTGGCCGCCGTGGGGTTCGGGATGTCCACAGGCTCACGGGTAAACGATAAATAAAAGCCATCCTGGTTGACCAGTACAGGCAGGCGTACATCTTCATGTTCAGACAGGCGATGCGCAAGCAATACACTGTCCAGTACCTCCTGGCAGGTGGCGCAATGAATTTGTAAAAAGCCGCTGTCGCGCGCCGCCATAACATCATTATGATCTGGCTCGAGTGTAATCGGTGCCGCCAGCCCCCGCGAGACATTGACCAGCACCATCGGGACGCGCCAACCGGCAACGTTGTACAACATCTCCATGCCATACAACAGGCCCTGACTGGAAGTTGCCGAGAATACGCGGACACCACTACTGGCCGCAGCACCGGCGGCGGTGATCATCGAATGCTCGGACTCGAGCGTGACCAGTTTGCCTTGCATCTCACCGCGATCTATCCAGTTGGCCAGGGTTTCGATGATTTCGGTTTGCGGTGTAATGGGGAAGGCCGGAATGTAATCCACCATCGCCAGCCTGGCACCCCAGGCGGCAGCACCATTACCTGTGATCAACTTTCGATTCATGCCGGCGCTTCCTCCATTTTCTGTTTGGCCGCTTCGGTTTCCGGCACGCTGAGGATCGCGTGCGGCGGACATTGTGTGACACATACCATGCAGCCCTTGCAATGATCGTAATCAATCTGGGGATAGTTGCCGGTGGTGACATTAATCGCCCCATCGGGACAGAATGTACTGCACACCCACCAGCAGCGATTGCAACGTTGGTAATCAATCACCGGGCGCATTGTGCGCCACAGGCCGGTCTTGGATTTTTCACTGGTGAGGGCAGCATGGATCGCCGGTGCGGCAAGGCGTGCAGCCTCGAACGGCAGGGTAAACCAGTCTGGATTCTGGTAGTTGTTTAGATTGATTGGATGACCTTGTTTGACACAGCCTTTTTGCGCCGCCATGGCATCAAATGCATGCAGGCCGTATTCAATATTCTTATCTACAACGATTCTGCGGTGATGTTCGACCAGCTCCTGCTCGATCGCCTGTTGCAGGTGTTCACGTGAGATGACACCGAGCAGTTGCGCTGCAGCACCGGCACAGCCCGTTCCGACAAAATGATGTTGCAGTGGATCGACGATGGCCTGATCTGCGGGCAGGACAATAAGCGTACATGCGAGGTTCAGGCGTGAGGACCAGGTTTGCGCATCGGTTTCGCTGTAGATCAGTAATACGGTGTCGTTTGTGATACCTGTGAGGACACCGGCAGCGGGCACTGCGATCAGACTGTCATCGGCGACGATGACCAGGTCTGCCTGCTGGATGATGCCGCGTTCATTGATCGGTGAGCGACTGGCACGCACGAAGGCAAAGATCGGAGCGCCACGGCGTTCGGCGCCATAACGGGGTGCGTCCTGTACTTCATATCCCTCGAGAAAGAAGGCAGTACCCAGGATACGGCTGGCGGTTTTCATCCCTTGTCCGCCGCGACCGTGGAAACGCACTCGATACACAAACTATCCCTCTTATAAATAATTCGGCGATGAGGAAAATGACGACCAGCGCCGGTAACTCATTGCCTTTTTGATTCGTTCCATTGCCATGTCATAGGCAGCCTCACGTGGCAGGATTTGTTTTTGCTTGGCATGTTTTAATACAGTTTCCGTATTGCGCCGCAGTTTTTCCTCGATGGTTTGCATGGCAGCGGTTTCACTGGCGCCGTGATATTCCATGGCTGCACAGATGACGCCGCCAGCATTGGCGATAAAATCCGGTACGTACAAGATACCTTTCTCGTATAAGCTGCGTTCGGCGTCATGTGTGATCGGGATATTGGCACCTTCGATCACCAGTTTGGTTTTGAGTCGCTGCACATTGTCGGCATGAATGACGTCGGGTCGCGCCGCGGGTATCCAGATATCGCACTCAACATCGATCACGTCATCCCGTTGCAAACGTTTACCGTCAATGTAGTCAGCCACGCTTTTACCCTGTTGCTTGAGCTCCACCAATTTGTCGTAATTCAGGCCATTGGCATTGTGAACAGCGCCATGGGAATCAGCGACCGCGACCAACACGGCACCTTTTGCAACCAGGTAACGCGAAACATTCATACCGACAGCACCAAAACCCTGTACCACAATACGCGCGCCGTTTAACTGCAAATCGCAATAGTGTGTAGCAACATCCGCAACATGACTCAGACCCCAACCGGTAGCACCGATCTCATCCAGTGGAATTCCGCCTATCTCCCGCGGTAAACCCACAACGCGTTCCACCTCATCCCGGATC
>JBECKZ010000063.1:0-6466 GCA_040235555.1 Thiohalomonadales bacterium
ACGACGAAATATTATCTCGTGCATTACCTGCCGAAATTGCTGGATCTCGGTCATTGGAAAAGTTTTCTGGCCCGGGGAATCAAAAATCTGTTTGCGTTGACAAAGCGCATCGTTCGCAAAACACCGGTGGAAATCGAGGAAGATCCCTGGCCCTATCCACCCAAGGAGTTTGTCGAAAACGGTTACGGTCAACTGGTCAGGCGCGGGCTGAAGTTTCTGTATATCTACACCGGCAGTTGGGCAAAACAATACAATTATCTCAACCAGTTCCATGACATGTTTCCCTCGGTAGATTTCGGCACCAGTGTTGAGTTGCGCTTCAAACCCAAAATGAGCCATAGCCTGGTTGAGCCGGATTCGCAACAGTTCATGATCGATACGGTCAGTGAGTGGCTGCAGTCACAGGACTGGTCCGGTGTGACTCCAAACTAAATGGCTGTGTGGCATTGCGCCGAGCATCCACAGTGTTTGATCAAAGTCCATCGTGATTGACCGGGCCTGCAAAACCTTCATATTTACACCGGGGCTGCCCAGCGTGCGCTGTCCACCGGCGGTGAGTATCGCGAGTAAAACCCGTGATGAGTTAACTCCAAACGTGTTGTTACCCGAAGAACGCAGTGTAACCACAAACTTTTCTGAAAAGCGTCTGGTCGAATTCAGCCTGGGCCGCGCGTGCGCCCACGAAATTCTGTCAACCCTGGGCTATGCCGATTTTCCGGTGCGCATGGCCGAGACACGACAGCCAGTCTGGCCGAAAGACCTGGTGGGTTCGATTTCGCACACCGGTGATATTGCCGTCTGTGTCATTGCACCGGCCCAGGAAGTAGCAGGTATTGGTGTCGATATCGAAACGCTTGCCCAGGAATCCTTTGATTTACTTGAAGAGGTTATGAGTGAGACGGAACGTACTACACTGCTGGTCACGTCCGGCGAGCGTCCCCATCTGGCAAAACTGTTATTCAGCGCCAAGGAGGCAGTGTTTAAATGCCAGTTTCCGCTGACGGGTAAGTGGCTGGAGTTCAAGGAAGTGAATCTGGTACTGGACTTCACCAATCGTGTATTCTCAACGCAGATTGAAACCCCGAGTCGATCACTTGCATTGACCGGCACCTGGGACATCAGCGATCAGCATATTCTGAGTGTGGCGTGGATAACCTGACTGTCATATCTGACTGCATATAGCTGGTCGCAGCATACAACAACACAAAACAACAAGGAGCGTTATCTATGAGTATGCAAATTCGGCAAGCCGGCACCGATGAAGACATCCAGAATTGTTTTGGCGTCATCACGCAACTTCGTCCGCATCTCAAGGCGGACGAGTTTGTCAGCATTGTCCGGACACAAATGCAGGATGGCTATCGTCTGGCCTGTGTCCTGGAGAGCAACGAAGTTGTCGCTGTTGCCGGCTTTCGTATCAACCGTTCGCTATCCTGGGGAAAATATCTTTATGTGGATGATCTGATCACAGATGAAACCAGGCGCTCGCGTGGATTTGGCAAGGCCTTGCTGCAGTGGTTGAAAGAAGAAGCCAGAAACCAGGGGTGTGCCCAGTTCCATCTGGATTCCGGTGTACAACGCAAAGATGCGCACCGCTTTTATGAGCGCGAAGGCCTGGCATTACCTGCTTATCATTTTGCCTGCATGATTGAATAGCACCAAAATTGATCCTGAGATAGTTGTTCAGATTCATGACGCACCAAAAATAACCATCAAATATGTAGCAGTCTGGGGACACCAAAATTTTTATCTACAGCGCCCGCGAAAGGGTGTAATATAAATTCATTACTATTAATACGTTTGTTGTGTTTGAGGTCCCAGAGACTGTTATTGCGCTGTAACCTATCGAAAGTAAATCCGAACAAGCATGACCCATCACCGAATATTTTCCGCAGTCTTACACCCCTGCCTGGCCTACGCCGTCCAGGCTAGGTGCTGCTCATGATGGTATGCAGCAATCACGCACCCCGGCGGCTCGATCGTGATGAGTGCAGGCCTTCGGGTGAGGAACCAGATCCCACTATTTGGCAAAAGCGTCCGGAGCATAAGTCGTTCACCACAGCGGATGTCACCGCAACCCGTTTATGGTCTGGCAGACGCCTGCTGGTGTTGCTGGCCAGTTATGCGCTGATATTGCTGACCGTCACGGGTTTTTACAGAGTTGCGTATCAGTCCCTGCTGGAAGCAGTCGCCGACAAGGTGCGGGGTGTGGCGGTGTTGACTGCACTTAACATCGATCCTGTCGACGTTGAGCAGATTACCGGGCCGGCAGACATTAAAGGCATACCGTTCAAACGCCTTCATGAGTATCTGCACAAGGTCAAGGCGACACAGCCTGATGTCAAGTACATCGATATCTTTCGGCCACCCAGCGCAGCGAGCGATCCTGCACACTGGACCTTTGTCGTGGATCTGTATCCCGATGACACAGATTTGAATGGCAATGGTGTTATTGAAAAGGACGAAGAGGGTGTGCAGCCAGGGCGTATCTATGAACCCAGGGATGCGAAAGATATAAAAATATGGCAGACCGCGTTACAGCAGGCATCGAGTTCGACTGATCATTTCTGGACTGACGAGTGGGGTACGTATGTCTCGGGCTTTGCCACGATACATGATCCACTGACGCAAAAACCGATTGCCCTGGTCGAGGTTGATACCACATCAGAACAATTCGCGCAGAAACGGGAAACCGTGTTGATTGTTTCGCTGTTTGTTGCGGGCATATTATTGGCCATGGTTACGCTGACCCTGGAGAAACTGTTTCGTCGTACACAGTCACTCGAGTATATCCGCCGCCTGTCGCACAGCCTGTACCAGAAAGCTACGGAAGATGATTTGACACGCGTTGCCAACCGGCGGCATTTCTATGACCTGGGCGAGCATGCTGTAGCCATTGCTCATCGTTACCAGCGGCCGATCTCGCTGGTGATGCTCGACGCTGATCATTTCAAGAAGGTAAATGACACCTATGGCCACAAGACAGGTGACGACGTGTTGGTCAATATCGCGCGTCTGTGTCGCGAGTCCGTGCGTGCGGCAGATCAGATTGGACGTTTCGGTGGTGAGGAGTTTCTGATCCTGATGCCGGAAATGGATCGCAATGGCGCAGTGCAATTAGCACAACGCCTGCGCGTCTTGATCGAAGACGCAGCGGTATACACGGATGATAACGAACGCGTAAGTGTGACAGTTAGTATTGGCGTGGCAGAACTGGACAGCAATACTCAGGATTTCGATGCACTGGTAGCCAGGGCCGACCAGGCCCTGTATAAGGCCAAGCTCCAGGGTCGGAATTGTGTGGTATCCGCATAACCACGCCTCATCTTTCTTCCGCAAAAATCCGAATATTATTAAATATATATCGATGTGTATTAGCAGTGATTCTGAAGGGCGCTGGGCTCTTTTGGTTTTGTATGGTTGTCTCAAAAACGTTATTTGTTGCGCATTTTCGGAATCGATTTTTTACAAAGTGCCGTTTTACAAACCGCATTTTGTAGCTATGATAGTCAAGTATCCAGTATATAAATACAGCTTATAAATAATCGGCATATATTTTACCAAGGGGGTAAGTAGCCGTGAAGTTGCCTTCAATACTACCTGCGGCCATCCGCATTTCCACTATCATTGTGGGTGCGGAAATCCTGATTACTCTCTTGTTACAGGCTATCCCGCACGGGATGAATACCTACGAAATTGCAATCTTCGATGCTGTCGCCCTGGTGCTGTTATCAACACCGCCTATCTGCATTTATGTCATCAAACCTTTTCTTAACATCCGGGCGCAGGCGCTTGCTGAAGTCCGTAATATGGCAGTAAACGATCCGTTAACGAATCTCGCAAATAAACGTCTTATCGTTGAACACCTCGACAGAGTTGTTGCTGGCTGTACCCGGCATAATGAATTTTGCGCAGTTATGTTGATCAACCTGGACCATTTTAAATTGATAAACGAGCGATACGGGTATGATGCCGGTAACAAGGTCCTGGTAGAAGTTGCACGACGAATACACTCCACCGTACGCGCCAATGATATTGTCGGTCGCCTGGGCGGTGATGAGTTTATTGTATTGCTTGAACGTCTGGAATCTAATGCCGGGACGACAAGTGAGAGCATAATGCATATCGCCAATAAATTAATTGGCGTAATCGATATGCCCGTCGCGGTAAACTCAAGGGCTGTACATGTGGGTGCGAGTATCGGGATACGCTTGCTGGGAGTTGATCCGGTTAATACTGATACCGCCATTTACGAAGCGGATAGCGCGATGTATCGCGCCAAGGAAGCTGGCGGAGGACGCGCCGTAATTTATGATTTATATAATTAAGTTAGCAGAAAGGTATTTGCAGTTTCTCTTAACCCTGTTCCCTTTCCTTAGAAGAACTACTCTGTATAAATTATAGTAAATTCCAACTCAGGCATATTGTTGCGTATTGTGATCTGAGTACCGGTATCCTCTCCAGCCCTCAAGTTTACTGCTTGTATGCCGACCTGCACGATCTGCCTGACGAGTATAACGAGGAATTCTAAAATGATGTTACGCAATCTACAGGTTTTTATTATCGCAGCCGGCATTCTGGTCGGACTGCCGGCAGTTGCCGATCCCCCCTGGAAAGACGAATCCGGTCACGGTTATGGCCACGGACAGGAATATAAACACAAACACTCACACAAGCATCGATATGACCGCGAGGATGATGACGATGGTTACGCATACCGCGATCAAGGTGGGCCACCACCCTGGGCACCTGCACATGGTTATCGCCGTCACCATCGTCACGAACATGAACGAACGGTCGTTGTGGTGGACCCATCGGCCAGAGATGAGGTCGTGTATGATGACCGTCCTGCTGCTGAAGTGGATTTCAGAACCACCAGTGATCAAATCGGGATCACATCCGGGCAATGTAATCGTAAAGTCGTCGGCACCGTGGTCGGCGGTATCGTGGGTGGCGTGGTTGGTCAAAATCTGGCGAGCCACAAGGACAAACAGCTCGGGACCGTTGCTGGTGTGCTCATCGGCGCCATTGTCGGTAATCAAATCGGACGCAATATGGATAATGCCGATGCCAACTGCACCAACCAGGCACTGGAACGCGCACCGGACGGTCAGGTGGTGCGCTGGCAGAATCCGGACACCGGCTATCGGTATGCCGTTACCCCCTATAAAACCTACCAGCGGAATGATGGACGCTATTGCCGGGATTACACTACCGTTGTCGAAGGCAGCAAAACCAGCAAATACACGCAAACTTCCTGCCGTACTGACCAGGGTGTCTGGGAGCACCGATAGTTGGGTTAGTGTGCTGATGATCTGACAGGGACGTCACGTCATCAATGGTGGATTACTTTTGCCTGGAGCGCGCGGGCATACTCACGATAAATATTATTTGGTGACAACCCGATTTCGGCCGTTTTGTTTGGCTTGATATAAGGCCTTATCAGCAGCTTCTATCAGTGATATCACTTGACTATCTGTATCCGGAACAATCGTACTAACACCCAGGCTGACACTAACAATAGAATCCACTTTTGATTTCTCATGAGGTAGTTGCAGCCTGGAAACATTGTTACGGCACTCCTCAGCCAGAGAGTTGGCATCTTTTGCATTCGTTTCTGGAAGTAGAATGGCAAATTCTTCTCCACCATAACGGGCAACAAGATCTGTTTCCCGCTTGATTACCTCAGACAGCGCTTTTGATACCAGTTTAAGGCATTTATCACCCGCTGAGTGACCATAATTATCATTATAAAGTTTGAAATAATCGATATCGATCATGACCAATGAAAGTTCACTTTTATGTCTCCTGGCATGTTTCCACTCTTTGTGTAACGCCTCATCAAAAGCACGTCTGTTTAAAACTCCAGTCAACCCGTCAGAAAAAGACAGTGCTTCCAGCTTTTTATTGAGGAGTTCCAGGTTTGCTGCCATATTCATTCTGTCCGTGATATCAATTATGTATCCCATCCAGATGACAGCATTATTTTTCTTTCCGTCGGTCGGCCTGGAGGAAATCTGAATCCATACTTCACCCCTTGCAGGGTGATTTATTCTGACAGTGGAAATGAAAAACTCATTTTGCCGATTGGCAGAGATATCTTCACTCTTTAGGCGTTCCAGATCATCTGGATGGACCAAGCTCCAGAAGTTATTCATATCCTCTATGAAATATTCGTTTGTATAGCCCAAGATATCGTACGATTGGGGGCTGACGTACAAGAATTCACTGGAATGATCAGCATAAAGAACGTATTGATACAGTACAGCAGGGAGTGAAACCATGAAGTCTTGCATTGTGGCGACGTCTGGTAGTTTCATTAATCAATTCTCTGGCTATCAATTGACATCTGAATTCATTTTGGCATAACAGAAGTTAGTGTATTCAAACTCAAATCACCGATCCAATCCAGACGAACAGCCGTCTCATTGAACTGAGATATTAGCGACTGACCGTCGGCAATGGG
>JBECKZ010000089.1:0-16548 GCA_040235555.1 Thiohalomonadales bacterium
GAATTATTACGCAGTCTTTCAGGTGTAAACGGTCGTGTCGACATGCTGGTTGAATTCCGGCCTCGTCCAGCTTATGGGCAGAAAAAACCGCGCTTCCGCCAACGTGGCGCCCTGGGGTGGGAGTGCATGTTTGGTAATCAGGTATTGTATCTGCACAGTGATATGTCATTGCATATGAATGGTAATGACATACTCAGTGGCAAGATAACCGTGTCAGCAACGGATCGACTTCATTTGTCAATGTCTTATATACAACGGAACATCAACGTCTTGACCCCTCTGGGGGAAGAGAGTCTCAGACGGCAACATGCAACCATAGACTGGTGGCGAGAATGGGTAGGCCAATCCAGCTACCATGGTCCTTATCGCAATCAGGTAGAACGCAGCATATTAACCTTGAAGTTACTCACCTATGGCTTGTCTGGCGCATTGATTGCCGGTCCCAGCACTTCATTACCCGGGAAGATTGGCGGGGTGCGTAACTGGGATTACCGTTATTGCTGGATTCGCGATGCAGCGCTAACTCTACGTGCCTTTATTGACCTGAATTTTATTGCTGAAGGCGAGGCATTCCTCGGCTGGATGTTACATGCGACCCGGCGCACATGGCCGAAATTACGTGTCGCTTATGATGTCTATGGTGAGACGCACCTTCATGAACGGGAATTTACTGCTCTGTCTGGTTACCGGGAGTCACGTCCAGTCCGAATCGGTAACGCTGCCGGTGATCAACACCAGCTCGATGTCTATGGTGAAGTCATTGCCGCTGCCTATGAGTATGTGTTACGCGGAGGCAAGCTGGATCGCTCTGAAACACATTTGCTGTTGGGATTTAGCAAAATGATATGTGCACTCTGGCGCAATCCCGATCAAGGCATATGGGAAGCCAGAGACGCACCACGCCACTATACGCATTCTAAATTAATGTGCTGGGTCGGGCTGGACCGCCTGTTGCAAATGGCAGAAGCTGGTATTGTAAAGCTGGATAAGAAAAAAATGACATCCGAACGGGATGCCATTGCGGAGTTCATTGAAACCCGCTGCTTTGATTCTGACTCTGGTACCTTTATCACCGCAGCGGATTGTAACGAAGTGGATGCCAGTATCCTGCTGTTGGCACGCCATGGCTTCATTGAAGCCACCGACCCAAGAATGCGTGCGACTTATCAGCGGATTCAGGACGTCCTGGGTGACGGGGCCTTGTTGTTCCGCTTTCCTGAAGGCTTTGATGACTTTCTACCGCCAGGGGAAGGCGCATTTTTAATTACAAGTTTCTGGGCGGTGGAATATCTGGTTCTCGCCGGAGAAACAGACGCTGCCCGAGAGCGTTTTGAAGCCCTGCTAAACTATGCCAATGACCTCGGCCTGTATGCCGAAGAGGTGGACCCGGGCACTGGCATGGCATTGGGGAATTTTCCCCAGGCATTCAGCCATACCGGGCTGATCAACGCCGCACTGCTCTTGGCAGAGGCCGAACAACAGGATAACAGCTCATGATCTATGTCTGGCAGCCAGAAGCGCTTTTGCATACGGCCGTCTGGGGATTTGTCGCGACTGGCGCGCTCTCGACCGTTCTGCAGGGAAGCCAGGGCCTGGGCCTGTCCAGACTGAGCTTACCGTTTCTCATCGGCACTATTTTCACCGGGAATCGTGACCGCGCCATTATCTACGGATTCACCTTTTACGTCGTTGGTGGTTGGGTATTCGCCTTTATGTATTATCTGGTATTTTCCAGCGTACACCTGCATCACTGGTGGTTCGGTGCCACACTCGGGGCATTACATGGTCTGATCCTGCTGGTGGTTGCCTTGCCTTTACTACCGCACATGCATCCGCGTATCGCGACAGAATTCGATGGCCCTACCGCCCAGCGCCGACTCGAGCCACCTGGATTCATGGGACTAAATTACGGCCGCTCGACACCACTGACCACGATATTCGGGCATATGCTGTATGGCGCAATCCTGGGCGCGGCCTTACCACCTGCTATCTGGTACTGAATGACAAAAAGCCAGGCACTCCGCGGCAGCCGACATGACACTGCGCCCGCTCAACGACATTGAGATCGTTGTGACAGGAATTTGCAGGTTTACCGGATCAATCGATGATGTGGTGTACCGGCAGTTTGCTCATATGCCATTCCCCGGTGCCGGCCTCGTACTGTGAAGCGGTGAATACATGCCAATCGGTATCGTCCAGCTTGGGAAAATCGCCACGGTAATAGTAACCCGGCCAGCGGGTTTCTTCACGATAGAGCGTATGTCGGGTGACGGATTCTGCCGTCCACACCCGGTGATGGAGTTCCCAGGCACGTTGCAACTGATGCAGATCCTCGGCGCCGAGATGATCCAGATCTTCCTTGAGCATGCTGAGCAGTTCCAGACCGCGGATGAGCATCGGTTCGTTGGTGACATAGAAGGTACTGATGCCACCGACGTACTCGTCCATGATCTTCTCCAGACGTTGCAAGCCCTGCAGCGGTGTGATGTAACTGGGCGATACGGTCCCGGCAACGATCTCGTTGCGCCCGATTTCGTAATTGTTCATGGGTTTGAAGATGCTCTGTTCCAGCATCATGATCTGTGTCTCATCCAGTCGCGGTACGCTGTTCTGCATATCCCTGACATACTTAACCGCGGCCTTGCCGGCAATCCGGCCTTCGGTGAACGAGCCGGATGAAAACTTGTGCGCAGACCCACCGATGGTATCACCAGCCCCAAACAGCCCGTCCACGGTCATCATGCGGTTGTAACCCCACTGGTAATCCGAGGGTGCAACATCTTCGGGGCCGCTTGACCAGGCACCCGAGCAAGTGGCATGCGATCCCATCACATAGGGTTCAGAGGTAATCAGCTCTGACGGTCTTTCCTTGGGGTCAATATTTTGCGCAGCCCACAACACTGCCTGGCCAATAGTCATATCCAGAAAATCCTCCCAGCCGATCTCTTCCTTCTCGCGGGTATCTAGGACTTCCTGAGTGTGCATGTAGATCGGTCCCTTGCCGGCCTTGATCTCTTCGAGCATCGCGTGATTGCGCAGACAGGTTGGCATGGGTTGTTTCTCCGCGTAGTCGCCAACCAGGGCCTTGATCTCCTCGAAACGGGCGGCTTCGTATTTTTCGCCGTAGGCGTTGGTAGCATAGGACTTGAGTAACAGGAACCAGGCACCGACCGGTCCGTAGCCATCCTTGAAACGGGCAAGCACGATCTTGTTTTCCATTTGTGTCATCTTTACACCCAGCGGGATCAACAGGCCGTACGCCGAGGCGCTGCTCCAGGGTGCATACCAGGTTCTGCCCACGCCTTCACCAATTGAGCGTGCCTTATAAATATGCGAGGCGCCACCGGCGGCGACGATCACCGCTTTGGCGCGAAACACATAAAAATTACCGTTGCGGACACTGAAGCCGACGGCGCCCGCAACGCGATTCGGATTGTCTTTATCCAGGAGCAGGTGTGTCACCATGATTCGGTTATAGACTTCGCTGGCAGCCTTACGCGCAGCTTCGGCGATGATGGGTTTGTAACTCTCGCCATGAATCATGATCTGCCAGCGTCCTTCGCGCAGGTAGTGGCCGGTATTCGGATCCTTCATGATCGGCAAACCCCATTCCTCGAACTTGTGCACGGTGGAATCGACATGACGTGCAATGTCAAAGCCAAGATCTTCACGCACCAGTCCCATCAGGTCATTGCGTGCGTAGCGCACGTGATCCTCTGGCTGGTTTTCATTCCATTGCATGCCCATATAGCAATTAATCGCTGACAGGCCATGGGCCACGGCACCACTGCGCTCGATATTGGCCTTCTCGACCAGGACGATTTTCAAATCGCGTCCCCAGTAGCGGGACTCATAGGTTGCACCGCAACCGCCAAAGCCGCCGCCGATAATCAGAATGTCCGCATCGACATACACCGTTTTGCGGGATGAAAACAGGCTCATGAGTTCATTCCTTTGTTTGTCTGTTGATTGGCAAGGTGGGCAACGCATCGACCTTGAGTGCCGTAGGCTCATGCGCCAGTAATGCCGATTGCATATCGTCCACCCCTGGTGTGTCATAGTCAGCCGGTGAGCGGATGGATCCCCAGGGCGTAGTGCGGATTGGAAAGGCAAATTCCTTGACCCGACCATCGCGATATCGGATTTTCCAATAGACCATGCCACGCTCTTCATCCCGCAGCACCCTAACCTTGTGACCGAGTGGCGCAAAATCCGCATAACCGCGCACATCGATGGCATGTTGCGGGCAGGCCTTGACGCAGGAGTAACACTCCCAGCAGAAATTGGGTTCGATGTTATACGCACGCCGATAAGTCCGGTCGATGTGCATGATATCGGACGGACAGATTTCAACGCACTGGCCACACCCATCACATCGCGTCATATAAACAAAGGTGGGCATGACATTTATCTCGCGTTGTGACGGCTGTCATTCGGTACCGGCAGATCCGTTGAACCATCCGCCTCTTCTACACGCCGCTGATAAGCGGCCGCGGGTTTATAGAACATGTGCGCGAATTTGGACCAGGGCACACCGAGAAACAATACGGTGGTGAATAAGATATAAATACTAAAGAAGATTTTGGTCATCGTCAGGTTATCGCCCAGTTGCACGATCTCCCAGATGAGAGCAAATACAACACTGAGGAGTAAACTCACGATGAACAGATCGGCTCGCATCAGGCGAAACGGGGTGCTTCCTTCCTTGGCCACATCGACCCGGATGAAAAAGAAAAACCAGCCACCACCGCCGATCACCATCAATGCACCGAGATTCCATAGCACCGGCCAGATTGTGGGTGTGGACAGCTCGGGCGTTGGATAGGCGAAAACCATCACGATGGTCGATAGCAGGTAAAGTACAAATCCATAGAATAACAACAGATGTGACGCCCTTCTGCGCGGATTACAAAATTCACCGGAGGTGGCCACTTCATACAACAGAGTTTTAATTGCAAGCAGGACCGAATCGAAACCGCCAAGGCGTTTGTTCGCACGCAGTCTGCTTTCTCGCCACTGTTGCGCAAAAAACTCGACACTGCGCTTGTGGTACATATCGAATAGCGTGCCGGCAGCCACCACCAGAATCATCAGGACAACATAGACCTGCATGAAATGCGGTGATAGAAACATGCTCAGTTCAGCAAACGGGTTGCCGGAATACATTGTCGCCTCCTCAACGCTGCCGGTATGATTTATGATCTGACTAACGACGACTGACCAGATTATTTGCCGGCTCTGCAGCTATAGAATTGGATTGAATCTAACGCAAAATGTTGCACTACAAAAATGATAGTTGCCTCAATGCTTAATAGCCAATACAGTATTATTAGATTGCGCAATCAAACAAGGGGTCTGTGCACCGTAGCGACGAAGCAATAGAGACGCGTTTTCAAACATTCTTGTGAAACGCGGAATATTCACCTAATAAACTGACATATAATCTCGACTGGCATGAAACCCATCGGACAAATTGTCTAACCAAACCGAAAATTCCAGTTACACGGATATATTTGCCCCACAAACAGGATTAAACGACTTGCGGTTACTACAGCAAAAAATATTCCATAGATTAATCTTATCAAGCTTTTGACCGCTCACAACGAAGACACAGCAAACTCAGGCGCTTTGATTAAATCTAATAATCAAGCGGTAATACGCCTTGCTTTTCAAGGGTTGAATGTTTTCCACGCTTGGCTAGCCTTTTAGTCACGGCCGTATTTTTTATCTGGCCAGATTACAATCTTTGTCATTCCTTCAGTTATTACAACAGTAATAACCCATCCATCTCCAAGCGAATCCGCCTTTCTCGCGACTGTTATCCATATGGAGGTAAGCTATGAAAATGACCTTTAGTATGTCCGTCGTAACTCATTGTGAGGTCAGTGACTGCGCTTACAACCTGAAAAATACCTGCAACGCACGCGCCGTTACTATTGGCAACGGTGTTCATCCTGGCTGTGATACCTTTTTCTCCAACAGCACGCATACGCATGAATTCAACGAGGTGACGGGTGTCGGTGCCTGTAAGGTTATTTCATGCATGCATAACCATGAATTTGAATGTGGTGCAGAAAAAATTGAAGTTGGGCATGACAAAGCCGGGATCTCCTGTCTTACCTATACGCTAGGCTGATTATTCAGGGTAATATTGAAGAGCATCAGTCGATCATTAAAAAGCCTGCTTTGACTTGGCTGACGGTGACTGCCAGGCGCATGTTTCAGCAATATTGTACGCTGGACTTTCGGAAACAACATACGCCACAGTCACTGCGATTTCGCGGCTTACCCGCCAGCGATCTGTTATTGGACTAAAAATAAAAGGGAGCCGCGAAATTTTATTCCACCCTTCACCCACCCTTTTTGGTGTCGTTGCTTTACTGTGTGCGCTTGCCTTCAAACAATTCCGCTTTATTTGTTAATTCCGCATACAAAAAATCCATGAGCGCTTTCACCCGCGCGGTATGCCGCAAATCAGGATGGGTCAGGATCCACAATTCCATGGTTAGGGCTTCCAGCGGTTCGCCGACGCGTACCAGCCGGGAATCGGTATCTCCCACGTAACATGGCATACAAGTCACGCCCATATTTTCGGCCGCTGCGTTCAATACGGCGAGCGTAGTAATAGAAGAGAATATCGTCTGGCGCTCTCCCTGCTCTTTCTTTTTCCAGATTAGCGGCGTTAGCCAATCTACGGTACCCTGAATCAGACACCAGTTTTGTTCAGGCAACGGTATGTCCCGGTACTGCTCCAGGTAATTAGGTGTTGCATAAACAGCAAAGCGAAAGTCACACACCTTGCGACCCAGACTGGCATCCGGGGGTTTAGTGGTGGCGCGGATGGCGACATCGGCCTCGCGGCGGGACAGATCCAGCGCTAAATGACCACCGGAGATTTCAATCGAGACGTGAGGATGGCGTCGGCAGAATGCCGCAAACAGTTTCGGTGAGATCTGGGTAGTAAACGCCTCTGGCGCTGCGACCCGTATCTTGCCTTGTAGACGCATATCCTGACCAAGGACTTCCCGCGCCAGGGCATGGAATTCACTTTCGATGCGTTCGGCATACTGCAGGGCCGTCGTGCCAGCTTCGGTCATGACATAACCATTTGGTAGGCGCTCGAAAAATCGTACCCCGGTCTTTTCCTCTATCATATTGATTTTACGGAAAATGGTACTGTGATTCTGGCCCAGACTACGGGCCGCACCCGACAGACTGCCACTCCGGCATACGGCCAGGATGACCGCGAGATCACTCCATTCGAGTTGTAGGTTCTCGTCTCGGGCGATGGGATCCAGTGGGCGGGTGCTCATGTTGACCTCGTTGGGCATGTTTAGCGAGTTGTGCATTTTTGCAAATTGCTTTTTCCAGTATAGGGAATTTAATTGCTATATCAAACATCCTATGCTTTTTCCATCGGGAGCGCTGTATACCTCCCCAACGTAATCACAAAGGAGCAACAGTCATGTCAACGATTCTGTTTGTACGTATTAAATCCGACCTTCCGTTTGAAGAACTGGAGCGCCGGGCAATTGGGCGCCGTCCCCGCTTTAAAGAGGTGCCAGGCCTGGTACAGAAAATCTATGCCAGAAACGAGGCCACCGGTGACGTGTGCGGCATCTATTTCTTCAAGGATAAAAAATCCCTGACGGATTATCGCGACAGTGAACTTGCTAAAACGATTCCGAGCGCTTACGAAGCGACAGATGTTCGCCCGGAAGTCTACGAGACAATGTTTCCCCTCTTTGCTGATCGCGGGCCGGTTGCCGACTAATTAAAAAGAGGAAACATGATCATGAATTCACATAGTCTCATCGGCACCTATCAGCTGGTTTCCTGGGAAAACCGCGATGCCTCGGGCAAGGTTACGTATCCATTGGGCACGGATGCCCAGGGATTTATTAATTACTCACCCGATGGCTATATGTTTGTGCACATCATGGCAAACCATCGTCAGGCGCACTCCACAGGTGATTTATTTGGCGGCAACATTTTTGAGATCAAAAATAGCGCTACGACCCATCTTTCCTACAGCGGTAAATTCGAACTTGATGGTAATGAAGTAATACACCACGTGAGCATTTGCTCCTTTCCAAATTGGGTGAACACAAAACAGCGACGTGCATTTAAATTCAAAAACGGTCAACTGCTATTATCCGCCCATGGTGTAAAACTTGCCAATGAAAAAGTCGATGCGCATATAGTCTGGCAGCGCGTAAAAGTAGTTTAATACTGGATTGCCTACCATGCTTACGTATGTATTAAAGTGCCGCCTGACAGAGAATTTCCAGTAATTCTTCTTCTAATCGCAATCGCAGGAAAATGCATATTAGCAATCAGAATTCTGTTAAGCGGATGAATGAAACAAGTCACTTTAAGAAAGCTAACTCGTAGTAAATTGTACACACCTGCCTTGTAAAAACATTACAAAAGAAATAAGGGGGCAATAGCCCCCTTGTTGGTTCTTGGCTCAACGAATGCAACGGCTAAATCTTGATGTACGTCCAACCGGCTTCCTGTTTTTTCATGATTTCGATTACTCCACCAGGGACTATCTTCACGCCTTCATGCAGATCTTTCTGGGTAACCTTTTTGGCCTTCATTGTTGCGCCACAGGCGAGCAGGTTTATTCCATTACTAATGGCTGTAGTCATGCGGTTGGCCACCACAGAATCGAACATCATCATGTCCAGACCTGGCCCGTTGACAACGATTTCGATTTCAACGTTTTCCTTACCCAGTGCATTCTGCAGGTTAGCCGCATTATTTAATGCCTGATTCCACTTGGCAGGGATACTATCGGTAACGTGTAACACGATCCCGTGCTTTTTCGCCATATCGGCCGCCAAAACAGCTGAATTGGTTGCCAGCGACATAATCAAAGCCAGTGAAAAAAACTTCACAACCGACTTAAACATAAAGGGATTCTCCTCATTGACCTGTTCTAAAAGTAATTACTGCACTTGTAGTTATACTCAAGCTTATTTATATATTTTTCAATTTATTTGACGATGAATAATTTAATTCATGACAATAAATATAATTTTTGTAAAAACGGGAATGGCATAGATAAGCGTTGATCACCACCAGTTTAAAGACCAGAGCCTAAACGGTTCAGCTTACTTTTCTGTTCAATACAACTCTTCCACTGGTTGATAAGTTTGCTTTAAATCTCCTAGCGGTTACTCAAGACCGAAATTTGTCTTTGTTAAATTTTGTAAACTGATTTCGCCCATGGACCTACCAAAAGCGGCATAATTGGATAAATCCCCCTTCTTATCAATGAATTGTGCGAAAAGGGATGCCATTCTCTCTGCTAAATTCCCTGATCGGCCACGGTTTGACATCCTGCATGCATCCTTATACTTTCACCACGCCACGATAATTAATTCATAAGAACCACGGGCATACTGACTCCCCCCTCAAAGTGCCCCTTCTTTAGTCATGAGGGAGAGAGTTATGTATCTGACCAGAACTATAATGCTATTCACCCTGGCGTTGTTCGCCAGCAAGAATGTCCTCGCCGATCTCATCTTTAGTGCGCCACCGCGCGGCAGTGAAGCAGAGGAACGAGCGACCTACGAGCCGTTGGTTCAGGCCATCAGCAAAACACTTAATGAAAAGGTCACCTACGTCTACCCGAGAAACTTTATTCAGTATTCGGTCAACATGCAGAAAGGGCACTATGATATTGTCTTTGATGGACCGCATTTCTCCGAATGGCGCAAAGTCAATCTGCACCATACCATCCTGGTGAATCTGCCCGAACATTTACAGTTTCTGGTCGTTACTCCCAAAGGCCGGATCAATGTCAATACCCTGCACGACCTGGTATACGAGAAAATTTGTGCGCAAGTAACTCCACAGCTTGGCACCTTGATGCTGTTGCAAAATTACTATAACCGGGCGACGGAACCCCGATTGCATCTGGTTCGAGGCGAGGACAAGGTTTACACGGATTTTTCCAGTGGCAAATGTACCGCAGCTGTATTGCGCGATAAAACCTATTACAAAATGACAGCAGCAGAACGTGAGGATTATAAAGTTATTTATGAAAGTCCCGTCGCGCCGAATGACGCTATCACAGCCGATGACAAGATCACGCCGGCTCAGCGTAAAAAGCTAATCGCCCTCCTCACCAACCCCGAAGCCATGAAAGTTGCCGCATCAATCTTCCGGCGATTCAGCAATAACGCGGTGGCCTTCAATGTTGCCAAACCCAATGAATTTCGCGGGCTTGATCAGTTACTGGCCCTCTCGTTCGGCTGGGAAAACGAAAAGCACGCTTCCATTACGCCTAGATAAAACTGCTGGTGGTTGCGCTAGGTTTCCAGACTAGCGCAACCATATTTTCTGTTGGAAGCATATAGCAATGCATTCATAACGAAAACGAACAAAAATGGTGCAGGTATCCTCTACCTCCTGGCACCAGGCATTCACTGAACTTTATGTCGGTGCAAAACCCTTCCGGGCCGTAGACATACCAGGCAAGCATTCATTGATCTAATTCGCGTTATAAAGTGCAAAATATATTTCTACAGGCTTGCTTTTATGTATTAGTATTTCATGATATTCTTATTTCTCAATACTTTTCTGTTCCGTTTCCAATATAAACCTCAACATTTAACTAAAAATAATTTTGGAGTTGTTATGAAAAAACCAAATGCAAAATATTTAATTGGTGCACTGTTCCTGTTCGGTGGAATCTACGGAACCACCGCTGTATTGGCTGAAGACATGACTAGTGCTAAATCGAATGAAATTCTTGATCAATGCCAGTATTTACCCCTGGCAACCAACCTGGTGAATCCGAAAAAATTCGGCAAAAAAAATACCAGTGTCTGCGTTGATATCCCGGTAAAAGTAAAGACAGCAAAAATTATTTTCAACATGGATACCCTGGCCGTCGATGCAAAGGACAATTCCAATGGCCTGAAACACATGATGATGATGGGCAATGTCATGAAGGCGCAGATCAAGAAAGGATTAATCAAACCGGAAAATGTCTCAATTATCGGTATCATGCATGGTTCTGCCGTAAAATGGGCAACCAAATCCGCTCCCGAGCAGCAAAAGAAATTGATGAACGCAATTTTCAAACTGAAAAAGGAAGGCGTTAATATTCAACTCGAAACATGTGCCGTCTCTATGAATGGCGCGGGCTTAACCAAGAAAGACCTTTATACCTATGATGCCGAAGGCAAACCTGATCCAAAAGCTCTGGGGCGGATCTATGTCAACCAGGGGGCATTCGGTCGCGAGATCTATTTGCAGAATCATGGCTATGCATATGCCGAAGAGGGAAATGAAATGTAGGCTTCAAAATAGCCAGCAAGTTCATTGAACAAAAAAGGCCGCATACTGTTGCGGCCTTTTTTAGTTCCACGATTTCCATCAGCTGCAGATGGAAATTATTATAGTTTTCCGAGAAATGTCCCTCACCCAAAGCAGTCTGAGACAACAGTTAAAGCGGCATATCCCATTGCGTTTACGTGTATTTAGTAAATTTTTTAATATTCTAGGCATGGTATGTTATAAATTAACTAATGACGATATTGTGCATTCAGGACAACCGAGAATGGCCAAGCTTTGTGCCCTGTGCGGTAGTGATGAGTTCATTACCTTTCATCACCTGATACCGAAATCCTGTCATGGCAACAAATGGTTCAGGAAGCATTTTGATAAAACTGTTATGCGGGAAAGCGGAATCGATATTTGCAGAAAATGTCACTCTTTTATTCATAAGAAATTTACGGAGAAAGTGCTGGGCAGGGAACTCAATACTCTTGAGAAACTCAGAGAGAATCAGATAGTTCATACCTATATTAAATGGGCACGAAAACACCGCAAATGACTGTATCAATCAGGAGCTAATCCCATGAGTTTATCAAGTTATATTGCCTCGACCTGGTCACCCCGCGTTCAATCCATTCTGCGTATCGTGACTGCGTACTTGTTCCTTCTCCATGGCAGCGCCAAGCTCCTGCACATTCCACACATTGCCCGTTTCGACCATGTACACATCCTGTCTCTGGCAGGTATCGCAGGTTTGCTTGAACTGGTGGGTGGAGCCTTGCTGGTGCTTGGTCTGTTTTCACGTCCGGTAGCATTCCTGTTATCGGGCGAAATGGCGTTCGCCTACTTCATGGCCCATGCATCTAAAGGTAACGCCTTGTTGCCGCTGACCAATGGTGGTGATGCTGCAGTACTGTATTGCTTTATTTTCCTGTTTATCGCCGCCGCCGGTGGTGGAAGCTGGAGTCTCGATCGACTGATGGGACGTCGGTAAGATCCGGGATTAATGTAACTGGAATAGTAGTCTCGACAAGGTATCAGACACCATGACCTTATCTCGATTCTTATCTTGAACGCCGGTTACAAGATCGAAAATCCGACACCCGCGTTTATGATTTCAGGTTTTGGCTGGATCTTTCTACTACTGGTCAATGGTTCACTATTGAGGATGTTTTGATCGTTACTCTCGACGACCCAAGGACTCATCGCAATTCTATTGATATGTGAAGCGAAAACCAGAATCAACTTAACATGATCACAATCTGGTAACCCAGGATTTACAGGATATTGCCGAGCATCATTTTGGCTACGCCGCATTCGGATTGGTGAAACCCGGTTCAAAGTAATGTTATTTTATCCATAAAGTTTCAGTGCCTCGAGCCGAATACTATATATAAGCGTACAAATTAAGGACATGCCAACTGCGACGCAAGTCACCTGGCCAGACTATAGGAACCCGTATGACGTTAAAACTCAGTGCATTTTTCCTGCTTTTTTGCCTCAGCTTGCCGGCCTTTGCTGGTCAAAACTCAGTGACAGTTCCCATCCACACGAAAGGTGCTTCCACCTATTATGTAAAGGGCAAATTGGGCAGTCTCGCTGCCGCAGATTTTATGGTGGATACTGGATCCGGCTACCTGGTTATCAACCAGGCCTCACTGGCGCAGTTGAAACAAAACGGCCAGGCCAAATATGTGAAAGATATCCGTGGCATTCTTGCCAATGGCAAGAAATTCGTGGTCCCAGTGTGGCGTATTGCCCGCTTTAGCATCGCCGACCAGTGTGTGTTGCGGGATGTGGAGGCCGCGGTATTTCCGGGGAAAACCCGGCAAATCCTCGGCCTGACTGCATTACACAAAGCGGCACCGTTCAGCCTGTCATTTGATCCTCCGCAAATGATTATCAGCCACTGTACACAGGCTTCCTGAATCTCCTCTCTCCACAAATACAACGGCGAGTCCCAAGTGAGACTCGCCGTTTTTTTGTAACGACGTATTAGCTAGTAGCTTACTGATTTTTCTTCATCGGCATATTTCCAATATCCCGATCCTGCTCAAAAGCGCTAAACTCGGATTCCTCGAGTTTACCGTCCTTGTTGGTATCAGCCGAATTATAGTTTCTTGACAGGTCTGCATCCGCTTTCGATTCTTGCTGGCTGATGTAGCCGTCGTGATTCGTATCCAGCTTGTTAAACATTTGCTTGGTCGTGCCATGACTCTCCGCTGCATATGCGCCTATCGGCAACAACGTGATTGCTGCAATGATCAAAATATCCTTTGCTTTCATCTCTGGTCTCCTTTTAGATTGCATCACAACTGCATTGATTCGAAGTGAAATTACTTTGACACTGACACAGGTCGGCATGATAAGAAATGACGAATTTCGTCTGGCCAAACTCATCAGTAAAACTGACATTCAGGAGTATAGAAGGTTTCAGGCGTTACGCTATGTTGCCGTCGTTTTGTGATAGGTATCACTTGCCTAGGTGCCGGCTAGCGATTCTTGAATCCGGCCTCGTTATAAACAGGAATAATGCCTATGCATTTATGGATAAGCAGGTTCAATGTTTGATTTCTTTAGCGAGGCGCAGCCGTCCACAAAATATATACTTGAAGGAAATCGGGGCTCGTCAATAGCAATCCAGGCCAGGGCTCGTATTATTATTAATAAGTAGTTATACATATGTCTTTTTTGGTGTGCTGACCGGATAATATACATGTATTCGAATAACACTTTTTAAATCATGCTTCTTTGTTCTGCGCTGGTTGTAAACAATATCGTTTCAAATTTTGTGTTTTGGTTGACATGGATCAAGGTCTAGGATTAACCCTGCTTATCCGCTAATTTCCCGTTGACATGGATCAAAATGCAAAACGATATATGTACCTAGTATTACGATAAATAAGAGATGTAACTGCATTTACTAATTTAGTGGTTTCTTGATGCACAGTTGCGTTTCATCGATGTCTTCGGGTACCGAGCCCCGATGCAATGTATAACCAATTCCCAAGTGGGGTACAAAAATGAAAAATCTTACTTTTCATACCAAGCTCTCAACACTCTCTTTGGCACTCATAGAGCAACCTTTCGCTGGCATTATGATACGCCGTCGCCGCAAGGATGCTTCAAGGCACTGATGATGTACCGATTCACTCCACGTGTGTATTGAGTAAACCAACCTTTTTCTGATGTTGTTTTTCCGGAGTAGAAAAAATATGAATATTCAAGTGCATAAACCTTGCCCAGGCAAGTGTTTACGTAACATCATGCTCGCGGCAGCCACCAGTGTTGCAGCTCTGTTCCTGGCAGCCTGCAGCGATAATCTTTCAAGCCAAGCCCCTGTCGTCGAGGCGTACCTGGACACCCAGGTGACCCAGGTCGGTGGCGCGACGTCAGCGGTGGCTTATTACAAAGATTCCAGCAATGGAGTATGGACACTGTACAGCATGGCCAACCGCTTTGCCGCCACACCGATTGCTGCCGTCAAAGGTGCTGTCACCGAGATCACCGCACCGGGCTATATCGAACACATTACGGTGGTCAGCTACAATAGCCAGGACTACGCGCTGTTAGCCATGGGAAACAAGGGTATCGGTGTAGTCAATATCAGCAATCCCGCCGCCATGGTCTACCTGCGCACCATGACGGTGGACTATGACACCCCGGCCTACACCTATGTGGACGGTGGTGGCACGGAATTTACCGCGGCCCCGGCATCGCACACCGCAGGCACCGTGAACTTCCTGCTGATCGATAATAACAATACCCCCGCAGACTACACCGACGATCAGTTGTATATCGCCAATGGCGACTTCGGCATCCAGAAAACACTGCTCTCCAACCTGATGGATGCCACCGCGGATAGCGCGCTGCCCGTTTCCGTGTACAGTGCACAGGAATGGACCCTTAAATATGCCGGTGAAAATCCCTGGGGCGGTCCACTTAGCCTGACCATGCACGGCGGCAAGCTGTATGCTGCATTGGGTTTCCTCGGAATTGGCATCTATGATCCCACCACTCTAGCAAGGGCAAGCTTCTATAACCTGTACACCGATTGCAATACCCGTGAGGACCGCTTCGGTTACCAGAATGCGAAGCCGTGTGATCCGAGCGTGTTGAATGTGGATTCCACCATCGGTCTGGACGCCGATGGCATGCTGACTTATGCGGAAGCTGCCTACGAGCTGGCGAATAAAAACACAGTGACTACGTATCCATGGGCGGCCTTTGATCGCTATGGTAAGTACTATTACAACGCCCGCAAGGTTGACGTGGTGGACCTGCCTGGCGGCAAAACCATGGCATACATTGCTTACTCGCTCGGCGGATTGGTTGCAGTGGATGTCACCTCAACACCTACCTATGCCGGCTATGTACCGCCGCCCCCGGCACACGGTCCTGATGACCCCACCGGCAAACAGTCGAAAAGTATCCTGTCGCACTATGGGGCGGGCATGTTGGAGGAAGCCGGCGTGGCCGACGTGCACGTGGTGCCGGACGCCAACGGTACCAGCTACAAGGCTTACTACACTGATCACTTCGCCGGCCTGGTAGTGGTCAGCGGCGCCGAAAACCCTAACAGCCAGTGGAAGAATTCAGGCGCTCCGTACAACAACGACACCCTACCTGATGCATATTGGCCCGATTATGAATACGTCACGTCCTACGACATGACGCCAGTGCCAGTGGGTGAAGAGTCGATGCCTGCGTTCCTGGTGGCGGATGCCAATGGCAACTATGCCAGTCCGGTATTGCTGACCACCGGCGAGATCAACGGCCATGGCGGTGCGATGTTTCTCATGCCATGCATGCAAACGTCCAGCTGCACGGCAGGCGATGTAAACATCGTCGAGGCATCAGGCGCAGGTGGTGTGAGCTATGTCGAGATCAAAAACCTGGGAGCGAACGTGGCCGTGGCCGATCGCTTTACCGTCCCGGTGCACCTGGCGAGCACCAATGAAATCGGTGCAGCCCCTGCCGGCATGCCCACGGATGTCGCTATCGGCCACACCGAAGGGGTAACAGTAGAGGGCAAGTATCTGTACGTGGCCGATGGCCCGCACGGCATGAGCGTTTGGCCAATCGTCGACGCGGCCGGCGCACCAACCGATGACCTGCATCTGGTGGCCAACACCCTGATGGACGAGTATCCGGTGGATACCTATTTGCCGGCTCCCCATGCCGCCAAAGTGAACTTTGGCAGTGACCCGAATAAGGCTTATGTAATGAGTCAGAGCCTGGGCATGCGCCGGG
>JBECKZ010000161.1:0-9968 GCA_040235555.1 Thiohalomonadales bacterium
TGCTCCTTATCCATCCAGCGTAGGAAGGGTTTGGATAATTGTTTGACGAGCAAAGTCGAAAGCGTGCCCAACACGCCGATGATTAGCATGCCGATGATGATCTTCGGGTATTCCACCAGCGAGTAGGAATTCCAGGTGAAATAACCGATACCATACTGGCCACTGATGATTTCGCCCGCGAGCAGGGAAAACCAGGAGACACCCATACCGATGGCGAGACCGGCCATGATACTGGGCAGGGCACCTGGCAGCACGACGTGCCATAAAATGGCGCGATTCGACGCGCCCAACGATCGGGCTGCACGTATCAGGTTTTCGGGCGTTTGTTCAACGCCGTGCACGGTATTCAACACGATGGGGAAAAACGCGCCGAGGAAAGTGATGTAGATGATGCTGGACTCCTCAGTCGGGAACATCAGGATTGCCAGCGGGATCCAGGCCACGGCGGGAATCGGACGCAGGATTTCGATATAGGGCATAAAGATATCGGTCATGGTGCGGAACCTGCCCATGAGGACGCCGATTACAACACCAAGCAGCGTCGCGAGGGAAAACCCGATCATGATGCGTCGCATACTGACGTAGATGTGGTAGTAAAATTCTCCCGTACTAGCGAGGGCGACAAATTGTTTCCAGACTACCGCCGGGGTAGGGATATTCTCGAAATTGATAATGAAATGGAATTTATTCGTGGAAGCCAGGTGCCAGAGTAGGATGGCAATAGCGATGGCACTGAGTCGAATTGCAATTCGTGCCCATTCCAGTTTTTTTATGCGCCGCGGTTTAACATTTGGCGATGGCTGCTGTTTGGCTGCGACCGTTATACCTGCATTGTCTGCTTCGTGAACGTTTTTCGGCTTTTCGTCTTTTTCTATCAAGCTGCTATTTTGCATGGTCCTGACTCTTTCTTATTTGCCCTGGCTGTGTATTATTAGAAGTTGGCCGGCTGTAACACAGCCGGCCTTACTGCAGCTATTTGGCAAGTGCAAGTTTGCCGGTATCGATGTTTTCAGCTTTCGCTATCGCTGTCGTCATCGCCTGGGCGAACTGCATGGACTTGCCACCGACCTTGCTGGCGAATTGGTCCGCTTCTACCTTGCGCATGAAGGTCGTATAGGCGCCTTTGCTGTCCTTGACGTAAAACGCTGACTTGCCGAACAGCTTGACGCCTGTAGTCTTGTCGTAGACGTAGCTGACATCGAAGTCGCCGTTGGCCTTCATCGGTTTGGCGGCCTTGAGCATGGCGTCCACGCTAGCGTAAGTAATGATTCCCTTCTTCTTGCTCCAGATTTCCGCCGGTGGCAGCTTGGCGTTGGCAATCTTTGGATCCACGATGGTCTTCAGGTCCTTGCTGTAATCCAGATGCATTTCGGCATAGGCCTTGCGGATGAAGCTGTCGTCGATCCATTTTTTGAAATCCAATGGCGGGATCTTCTTTTCACGCACCAATACCGTGTGATCGAACTTCAGGGCATCGATCCATTTGGCTTTGATGGTCGGATCGAGCGTGAGGATGCCACCCTTGCTGAAATACAGGTACATGACTTCCTTCTCCACCCCGGTCCATTTCTCTAAATCGACGGCTGCCTGCAACGGATCCTTGCGTACCCAGTTGCCGGCATCGATGATGGCTTTCATAAAGGCGACGACGATCTCCGGGTATTTCTCCGCATAGTCCTTACGGACCACCACACCGTGCAGGTAGGGCACACCGGCCTCACTGCCGTCGAAGATTTTGCGGCCAGTCCCACGGAACTGCATGATCTCGGACCAGGGACAAAAGTCGGCGTGGGCGGAAATCTTGCCCTGAGCGATGTTGGCGGCACCGACTGGTGGGCTTTGATTTTTTAACGTGACTTCGCCCGACATCTTGGCATCCTGCAGGGCCTTGAGCGTCATGCCCCAGGCGGCAGAACCAACCGGTACAGAGATATCTTTGCCTTTCAGGTCGGCAAGGCTATAAATCTTGGATTTGATCGGTACATCAATACCGTTACCGGAACCATGCAGGTTGTAACCCGTGCCGGATACGTACAGCGTGCGCAGACTGTCGGTGGCCTGGAATTTTGCACCATTGACGATCAGGGGATAGTCACCCATGACGCCGAAGTCGAGTTTGTCCGCCAGCATCTGGTTAGTGATGGGTGAACCCGACGTATAGTCGCTCCAGACAAAGTTATACTCTACATCCTTGTACTTACCGGTATGGGGTAAATATTTCTGGATGAGTTTCAGTTCCTTGACGATAATGCCGGCAGAGTAAGTATCGGTACACTTACTTTGATGGCCTATCGCTATTCGGATTGTTTCTTTCGAAACAGCAGAACCAGCCACCATGAGCAGTGAACTGGCCAATAAAATTTTTGCTTTCATAGTTCCCACCTCGCAATTCGCAACTTGTTATAACGTGTAATGACCTACACATAAGAAGTTGCATGTGCTGTGCCAGATTTTTTTATTGCACGCGAGGTTGATTAAGCTATTGAAATAAAAATTATTTTGTTGAGATGAATGGATGCTAACTACAATAGTTGACTGTCTCGATGTACTACATCTGATCGTTTATACAATCGATGCACTATCACTGGTCATGCCATGACAATTATTAATAATACAAGTCAGAAAATTTTGAAAACTGGTTGGTCTGACGCTGGATGTAGTATGCTGAATTGTGTTTTGTGGTGAGGTAACGTATGCAGATCGAAATAATTTATGCCGGTGACTGCGATGTATATCGTGAACAGTTCGATATGCCAGAAGCAACAACAGTAATCAATGCCATTGCACGTTCTGGATTGCACCAGGCACATCCTGAGCTCGACTGGACGATCAACAAGGTGGGAATCTTCGGCAAGCTGGTACAGGAGGACACCCTGCTGCGAGAGCATGACCGAATCGAAATCTATCGTCCGCTCAAGATACGCAAACGCAAGGATCAATAACAGCGCGAGTGACCTGACGGTTGTTGGATTCCCCTGTGTCCGGAGGTCGACACAGGGGAGTCGACATATAAATAGTATGGCGAGCTAAAGTGACAGAGGCGTTTGGCCGGGGCACTGGAAATCGGTCCATGCCTCCGCTACCATTGCCAACCCTGATTACGAACTGACCACGCAATGCCCAAGCTGTACATCAAAACCTTTGGTTGCCAGATGAATGAGTACGATACTGCCAAGATGGCGGAGGTACTCAAGGCCTCCCATGGCCTGGAGCTGGCGGCGACCCCGGAGCAGGCCGAGGTGCTCTTATTAAATACCTGTTCGGTGCGGGAAAAGGCCCAGGAAAAGGTGTTTTCACAATTAGGTATGTGGCGACCGTTGAAAGAGCTAAATCCGCGGGTCGTCATCGGCGTGGGTGGTTGTGTGGCCAGCCAGGAAGGGGAGGCGATCCTGCAACGGGCCCCGTTCGTCGACCTGGTATTCGGCCCGCAGACCCTGCACCGCCTGCCGCAAATGCTGGACGAGGTGCGCAGCAGGCACTTACCCCGCGTCGATATTAGCTTCCCGGAGATCGAAAAATTCGATCACCTGCCCGAGCCCCGGGCCGAAGGTCCCACCGCATTCGTCTCTATCATGGAAGGTTGTTCCAAATACTGCACCTTCTGCGTGGTGCCCTATACCCGTGGTGAAGAAGTGAGCCGCCCGTTCGATGATGTCATCGCCGAGGTCGCGCAACTGGCAGCCCAGGGCGTGCGTGAGGTGACGCTGCTGGGGCAGAACGTCAATGCCTATCGCGGCGAGATGCATGATGGTGGGATCGCTGATCTGGCTCTATTAATAAGGTATATCGCCGCCATCGACGGTATCGATCGGATCCGCTATACCACCTCCCATCCCATCGAGATGAGCGATAGCCTGATCCAGGTCTATGCCGAGGTACCTGAGCTGGTCAGCCACCTGCACCTGCCGGTCCAGAGCGGCTCCGACCGGATCCTGGCCCTGATGAAACGCAAACACATGGCCCTGGAGTACAAGGCGACCATTCGCAAGCTGCGTGAGGTGCGTCCAGATATCTCGATTTCCTCGGATTTCATTGTGGGATTTCCCGGCGAAACTGACAGCGATTTTCGCGCCACCATGGATCTGATTGCCGAGGTGGGTTTTGACCAGTCTTTCAGCTTTATCTATAGCCAGCGCCCGGGGACCCCAGCCGCCAGCCTGCCCGATGATGTCCCCCTTGAAGAAAAGAAGCAGCGCCTGCATATCCTTCAGACCCGGATCAGCCAACAGGCGCAGGCCATTTCAGCGGCCATGGTCGGGACCTGCCAGCAGGTGCTGGTGACCGGTCTATCCAGGAAAGATCCGGGCCAACTTTGCGGCCGCACGGCCAATAATCGTGTGGTAAACTTTATAGGACATCCTGATTTAATTGGTGATTTTGTCAACGTGACTATTAGCCAAGCCCTGCCCAATTCCCTGCGTGGTGAACTCGCACCAGCGCACCAACCCGCTATTAACGTTCGCTGATCCACATCCCCACTTGAACACCGCAGCAAATTTTTCCGACATTGTTCTGGAACCGGCCGACAACCGCCGACTGGCGAATCTATGCGGCCAGTTTGATGAACACCTGCGCCAGATCGAACGTCGTATGGGTGTGGAAGTTAACAATCGCGGCAATGTATTTCGGGTCATTGGCGAAGAACGTTCGGTGCAGGCGACCGGCGAGTTGTTGCGCGACTTGTATCGCACTACTGACAGCGAGATCCTCAGTCCCCAGCGTATCAACCTGTATCTGCAGGAGGCTGGTGTAGATGCGTTGCTCGAGGAAGTGGCACTAACCCACGAAGAGGTCTCGATCAAGACCAAGCGCGGTGTTGTACGGGGGCGTGGTCCGCACCAAATGACATACCTGCGCGATATACTGCAAAAGGACATCAGTTTCGGCATTGGTCCGGCCGGTACCGGCAAGACCTACCTGGCAGTTGCCTCAGCGGTGGATGCCATGGAACGCGACAAGGTGCGCCGTTTGATCCTGACCCGGCCGGCAGTCGAGACCGGCGAGCGCCTGGGCTTCCTGCCTGGCGACCTGAGCCAGAAGATTGATCCCTATCTGCGCCCGTTGTATGACGCACTGTACGAGATGCTTGGTTTTGAGCAGGTGGCACGCCTGATCGAACGCAACGTCATCGAGGTGGCGCCACTGGCCTACATGCGCGGTCGCACCCTGAACGATTCTTTTATTATTCTGGATGAAGCGCAAAACACCACCGTGGAACAAATGAAGATGTTTCTGACCCGTATCGGATTTGGTTCTACCGCCGTGATTACCGGTGATGTAACCCAGGTCGATCTGCCGCGCGGTCAGCAATCGGGTCTGCGTCATGTCATCGATGTCCTCAAGGACGTGGAAGGCATCAGCTTTACTTTTTTTACGGCCAAGGATGTGGTGCGTCACCCCCTGGTTCAACGCATCGTGACAGCCTATGAACGCGTCGAACAAGAAAACGACACAAAAAAGGCGTAACATGGATCTACACCTTGATTTACAAGTTGCTCTGGATACCACCGGTTACACCTTACCAGGCGAAGACCTCATCCGGGAATGGATAAGCTCGGTCTTGAATGCACGTATGCCCATGGCGGAAGTGACCGTGCGTATTGTCGACGAAGTGGAGAGTGAACAGCTCAACCAGCAATATCGCCACAAGCAGGGTCCGACCAATGTGTTGTCGTTTTCGTTCGAGACCGACATCCCTTTGGATGTTCCATTGCTGGGTGACATCGTGATCTGTGCGCCGGTAGTCGTGCGTGAGGCCGTGGAGCAACACAAGGACGCCATGTCGCATTGGGCGCACATGATCATTCACGGTACATTACACTTGCTGGGATATGATCATCATACCGATGCCGAGGCCGATGCCATGGAGCAGCAAGAAATACAGGTTATGCAACAACTTGGGTTTTCCAATCCCTACGAGGTAAGTACACAGTCATGAACGAGGACCGATCGGGTCGCCCCTTGGGGGCGACAGGCAAGGATGATAAAAACGGACGTTCCTGGATCGAACGCTTAGGCCACTTTCTGCAAATCGATCCAAAGAACCGCGACGAACTGTTATCCATCCTGCGTGAAGCACAGGACAATCAGATCATCGATCTGGATGCACTGGCGATGATCGAAGGCGTCCTGCAGGTATCGGAAATGCAGGTTCGCGATATCATGATCCCGCGGGCACAGATGGTCGTGGTGCAACGTGACATGAGTATCCAGGAAGTGTTGCCCATCGTGGTGGATGCTGCGCACTCGCGCTATCCGGTGGTAGGGGAAAATCGTGATGAAGTTATCGGGATGTTGTTAGCGAAGGATCTGCTGCCGTATTTTCAGCTTGGCACCCAGGACAAATTTAACCTGCGTGACATTATGCGACCGGCGGCCATTATTCCCGAAAGTAAACGCCTCAATGTATTGTTGAAAGAGTTTCGTGCCAGTCGCAATCACATAGCCATTGTTGTCGACGAATACGGCGGAGTGGCGGGTATGGTTACCATCGAAGACGTGATCGAACAAATCGTTGGCGAGATCGAGGACGAACACGATTACGAAGACGATATCTATATCATGGAACACAACGCACACCACGCAACGGTGAAGGCGATCACCCCCATCGAGGATTTTAACGAACACTTTGGGGCACAATTCAGTGATGAAGAATTTGATACCATCGGCGGATTGGTTTTGAACAGCTTTGGTCGTTTACCCAAACGTGGCGAGCAGGTCAAGCTGGATAATTTTAACTTCAAGATTCTGCGTGCCGATGGTCGTCGCGTGTACCTGATTCAAGTCAAACAAGTGGAGCCTAACGAAGACGTCGCCACGGCTGAAACCAGCGATCGTGCTTAATAATAAGAATTATCCATTGTACGACCTGTTGGCCGCGTTCGCTGGTGCCTTGTTGCCATTGGCGTTCGCCCCGGTCAATTTGTTTTTTCTCGCAGTAGTATCGCCTGCACTGGCGTTTTTTACCTGGCATGGTGTGCGGCCGGCTGTGGCTGCCCGCCGCGGATTTCTATTCGGCCTCGGCCTGTTCGGTGTCGGTGTGTCCTGGGTCTTTGTTGCGATTCACGATTACGGGTTCACCGGGGCCCCACTCGCCGCACTACTGACGTTTATCTTTGTGGCCTTCCTCGCCCTGTTTCTCACCTTGCAGGCCTATCTGAGTGTGCGTTTGCAACAGCGTCTGCGCCTGGGTTTACACGGACTGGTCTTTGCGGTGATGTGGATGGTGTTTGAATGGTTACGCGGCTGGGTCTTTACCGGGTTTCCCTGGCTGGATCTGGGCTATAGCCAGATCAATGCACCCCTCGCCGGTTATGCCCCGATCTTCGGCAGTTATGGCGTCTCCATGCTGATCGTGTTGACTGCCGCACTACTGTGGCAAATGACCTTGCAATGCAATCGCATTATTTGGAGTGCATTCGCACTGGCCGTTGTTGTCTGGTTCGTGGGTTGGGGGTTGAAGTCGGTGGAGTGGTCGCAACCCGTGGCCAAACCACTGAAGGTCGCCGTCGTGCAGGGCAACCTGTCGCAACTGACCAAATGGGACCCGGAAAAGATCCTGCAGCGTCTGGATCATTACGCTACGCTATCCAAACCCTATTGGGGCAAGGTCGATGCGATTGTGTGGCCGGAGAATGCGTTGACCATCTTATGGCAGGATGCGCCGAAGGCATACCGCGAAAACTTGCAGCAGCACGTCAAGCAAAGCGGAACAGATCTGGTGATCGGTTTGCCATACAGTAATGAAAAAACCGGCGAGTATTACAGCAGTCTACTGGTCCTGGGCAAACACCCGGGAGTGTATAACAAACGTCACCTGGTACCATTCGGTGAGTATGTTCCGTTTGCCTCCTTACTTCGCGGCCTGATCAAATTTTTTGATTTGCCGATGTCCGGCTTCAGTCCAGGTGCCGAACATCAAAAACACCTCGAAGTGGCCGGGCAACCGCTGGCCCCGTCCATTTGTTATGAAGATGCCTTTGGCAGTGAATTACTCGACTTTCTGCCGCAGGCGACCTTGCTGATTAATGGCAGTAACAATGCCTGGTATGGCGATTCCCTCGCGCCACACCAGCACCTGCAGATTTCGCGCATGCGCGCGCTGGAAACGGCGCGTGAACTGATTCGGGCCACCACGACCGGAATCTCAGCACTGGTGGATCAACACGGTCAGATCATTGAGCGTACGGCAGAATTCAAGACGCAGGTAATGGTAGGACAGGTACAACCGCGCAAGGGTGCCACACCTTATGTGCGCATGGGTAACTGGCCGGTGAATATTCTTACCTTTGTGTTACTCGTTGCCCTTGTCGTCATTAGCCGTCGACAGCGCCACGCTTAACTTTCAGTGAAGAGCTTGCGGAATTTTGTCCCCTGACACTTGGGGCAGGGTGGAATATGTCCGGCGGTTTTAAAATGGATTTTTTCACCGCAGCTTTTACATTCGAGTATACCGACGCCGGTAATTTCGCCGGTATGCCATTCGCCTATCTGACTGGCACGTTCGGCAATTTCATCCAGTCGCGAGCGGGTGGTTTCCGCCAAATCGGCAAACAGTTCAGCGAATTTATATTCGGCAAATTCCAGATCGCGTTTTACCCAGTTACCTATCGTCTTGCCGCTTTGCTGGAGAAAGTCTGCGGCATCGTGCAGGTCACGTTCTAAATATTGTCCAACGTGATCCAGTTCCTCCTTGGTCAGTTCACCGAATTCACTAAGTTTTTGCTTGCTCAACTCCAGGCCTTCCTTGAGTGGCGGCAGGGTGCGGTCCTCTGTATCCTGCCAGATGCCTTTCAGTGCCTCCATTAAACGATGATAGGCCTGATTGAGTTTCTCTTTCTCCGCTGGCATAAGCTAACCTCTGATTATCCTAATTAAACGCAATATTATAATAATGTGCTGATGCCAGACCGGATACAAGGTGTGTGACCTGTTCGACTGATCCGGGTCAAACTCGGCGGCCAATCATGACGAAGGCGGCATTTCACCCACCCGCCCGATCGGGTATGCTTTGCACCTCAGCAAACTGGACAAAATCAGCAGAAAAATACCATGCAAGAACAGTATCACCCGGAACACATCGAAGCCGAGGCCCAGCAATTCTGGCAAGAAAACAAATCCTTCAAGGTGGTGGAAGACCCGAATCGCGAGAAGTTCTATTGCCTGTCGATGTTTCCCTACCCCAGTGGCCGCCTGCACATGGGCCACGTGCGCAATTACACCATCGGCGATGTCATCAGCCGTTACCAGCGCATGTTGGGTAAGAACGTGTTGCAGCCCATGGGCTGGGATGCCTTTGGCCTGCCGGCGGAAAATGCTGCGATCAAAAATAAAGTGCCCCCGGCCAAATGGACCCGGGAAAACATCGCTTACATGCGTGGCCAGTTACAGCGCCTGGGCCTGGGCTATGACTGGGACCGCGAACTGGCTACCTGCGACCCCGAATATTACCGCTGGGAACAATGGTTATTTACCCGCCTGTTCAAAAAAGGGCTAGTCTACAAGAAGACCTCGCCGGTGAACTGGTGTCCCAATGATTTGACTGTGCTCGCCAATGAGCAGGTGGTGGATGGCAAGTGCTGGCGCTGTGATACCGTGGTCGAACGCAAGGATATCCCGCAGTGGTTTATGAAGATCACGGACTACGCCGAGGAACTGCTGGCGGAGCTGGATCAACTGGATGGCTGGCCGGAACAGGTCAAGACCATGCAGCGCAACTGGATTGGCCGTTCCGAAGGTGTCGAGGTCGTGTTTATTCTGGCAGACAGCTATGAACCGATTAAGGTGTTCACGACGCGACCGGATACATTGATGGGCGTGACCTATGTGGCGGTGGCGCCGGAACATCCTCTGGCGCAACGCGCCGGCGAACAGTATCCCAATGTCGCCGCCTTTATAAAGGAATGCCTGAGCATGGGTACCGCCGAGGCGGTAGTCGAGACCCTGGAGAAGAAGGGCATGGATACCGG